>NZ_JBHXCQ010000007.1:14853-248114 GCF_042726295.1 Oerskovia sp. NPDC060338 | reverse complement strand
GCTCGGAGATGTGTATAAGAGACAACGGAGCACCGTGCCCGACGGCGCCGCCCACCCCCGCCCCCACGTCACCCGCGCAGCGACGCGGCAGGGCAGGTCAGACGGACAGCTCGACGCTCCCCGCGCCCTCGGCGCGGACGACCTGCTCGCCGACCCGCACGGCCCACGGCGCCCGGGCGTCGTCCGAGGAGACCGTGACCCGCGCGCCCTCGCGGCGCGTGCGGAACGTCGTCGGCCCGCCCGTCTCCGACGGGACCGTGGTCGTCGAGTCGTGCCCGTCGGGCAGCTCGAACAGGCGCAGCGTCACGCCGTCGGCCCACTCGTAGTCGGGCCGGTCCGTGCGCCCGCCCACCGGCAGGACCGTGCCCGGGCGGACCAGGAGCGGCAGCGAGTCGAACCCGTGCCGCTCGCTCACCCACCGCGGCCCGGAGACGGAGCGCCCGTCGAGGAGGTTCGTCCAGCTCCCCTCCGGGACGTAGTACTCGACGTCGCCCTCGGTGCTGAACACCGGGGCGACGAGCAGCGCGTCGCCCAGCATGTACTGGGTGTCCACGCCGGCCGTCCCCCGGTCCTGGGGGAACTCGAGCATCATGGGCCGCATCATCGGGACCCCCTGCCCGTGCGCCTCCCCCGCCACCCGGGCCAGGTACGGCATGAGCGACATCTTGAGCCGTGTGAAGGCCCGGGTGACGTCCACGGCCTCGTCGTCGAACGCCCACGGCACGCGATAGGAGTCCGAGGCGTGCAGGCGGCTGTGCGAGGACAGCAGGCCGAACGCGGCCCAGCGCTTGAAGACCGCGGGGTCCGGCGTGCCCTCGAAGCCCCCGATGTCGTGGCTCCAGTACCCGAACCCCGACAGCGCGAGCGAGAGCCCGCCGCGCAACGACTCGGCCATCGACGCGTAGGTCGACTCGCAGTCCCCGCCCCAGTGGACCGGGAACTGCTGCCCGCCCGCGGTCGCCGAGCGGGCGAAGAGCACCGCCTCGCCCTCGCCGCGCTCGGCCCGCAGCAGCTCGAACACGGCCTCGTTGTACAGGTGCGCGTAGTAGTTGTGCATGCGCTGCGGGTCCGACCCGTCGTGCCACACCACGTCCGTGGGGATCCGCTCGCCGAAGTCGGTCTTGAAGCAGTCCACGCCCTGGTCCAGCAGGCCCTTGAGCTGCGCGAGGTACCAGGCCTTCGCGTCCGGGTTCGTGAAGTCGACGAGCGCCATGCCCGCCTGCCACATGTCCCACTGCCAGACGTCGCCCCCGGGCGTCAGCACCAGGTACCCCTTCTCGCGCCCCTCGGCGAACAGGTGCGAGCGCTGGGCGATGTACGGGTTGATCCACGCCGAGATCCGCAGCCCCTTGGCACGCAGCCGCGCGAGCATGCCCTCGGGATCGGGGAACGTCGCCGGGTCCCACACGAAGTCGCACCAGTGGAACTGCCGCATCCAGAAGCAGTCGAAGTGGAAGACGCTCAACGGGATCTCGCGCTCTGCCATCCCGTCGATGAACGAGGTCACGGTGCCCTCGTCGTAGTCCGTGGTGAAGGACGTCGACAGCCACAGGCCGAACGACCACGCGGGCACCCTGGCGGGCCGGCCCGTGAGCGCGGTGTACCGGCTCAGGATCTCCTTGGGCGTCGCCCCGTAGATCACGTAGTACTGGAGGGTCTCGCCCACGACCGAGAACTGCGTGCGCGAGACCACCTCGGTGCCCACCTCGAACGAGACCCGCTCGGGATGGGCCACGAACACGCCGTAGCCCGCGTCCGACAGGTAGAACGGGACGTTCTTGTACGCCTGGTCGCTCGCCGTCCCGCCGTCCTCGTTCCAGATGTCGACCGACTGCCCGTTCTTGACCAGGGCGCCGAACCGCTCGCCCAGGCCGTACAGGTGCTCGCCCACGCCGATCGTGAGCTGCTCGCGGACGTGATGGGCGCCGTCGGGCGTCGTGACGACCCCGACGCTGCGGTCCGTCGAGCTCGTCAGGACCCTGCCGTCGGCCACGAAGTCCACGCGCCAGCCGCCGTCGGTCGCGACCCGCGCCGCGAGCCTGCCCGAGGTCAGCGACGCGCCGTGCTCCCCCGCGACGAGGGGCACGACGACCTTGGAGTCCCCCGACGCGCGCGCGACCTCGAAGTGCGGGCCCGGGTCCCGCCGCCCCTGGTGGTGCTCGATGCGCACCCCCACGACGTCGTCCATGGGTGCGTCGAACGACACCGTGACCAGCGGCCGGTTGAGCGTGTCACCACGCGTCAGGATCGGTGCCGTGGGCGCGTACACCACGAGCCGCCCGGCGTCGTCGACGACCTCGTCGACCGACTGCGGCCGCAGCAGCGTCACGCCCGGAAGCAGCTTCCAGTAACCATCCGTGAACTTCATGAGTTCCTCTCGATCAGGACGACGGCGTCGTCGGCCGCGAGGACGACCTCGCCGGCGGCAGGTGGGAGCCCGGTCAGGAGGTCGACGACCTCGGACCCGGGATGACGTGGGAGGGCGGACGACGACCCCGGGAGCAGGTCCTCCACGCGGACGCGGACCGTGCCCCGGCCGTGGTTGAGCACGAAGAGCGCGTCGCCGCGCCGGACGACCTCGACGCCGGGGAGGCGCACAGCGGGCGCGGCCCCCTCGACGCCCGCCTCGGCGATCGCCTGCCGCAGCACGTCCGCGAGGGCGTCCTGGGGTGGCACGGTCCCGACGTACCAGGCCGCGCCCAAGCCCGGGCGCCGGTGACGCGTGATCGCCGGGGCCCCGTCGAGATGTCCGCCCCGGAACGACGCGAGCACCTCGGCGCCCTCGGAGCGCAGCAGCTCGCCGAGGACCTCGGCCCGGAAGGAGCCCGACCGCGACGACGACGCGTCGGGCGTCCCGGCCGGCGCTCGCGACGGCTCCCCCAGCGGCCCCGGCGGCCCGGCCGTCCAGACGACCTCCGCGCCGTCGTCGGGAAGCGGGACCCACTCCTCGCCGCTGACCCCGACGACGTCCCGCAGCAGGGCGGGGAAGCGTCCGGTCCGCACGTGCGCGGACTCGTCGGCGACCCCTCCGAACGGGCCGAGCACGAGCGTCCCTCCCCGCCCGACGTGCTCGCGCAGCGTGTCCGCCGCGGGCTCGGTGAGCAGGTAGAGCTGAGGCGCGAGCACGACGTCGTACCCCGACAGGTCCTGACCCGGGCGGGCGACGTCGACCGCGACGCCGTCCTCCCACAGCGGGCGGTACCAGGACCGGAGCTGCGCCAGGGCGTCGAGCCGGTCCGTCGGCAGGGCCTCGCCCTGCGACGCCCACCAGCTCGGCCAGTCGAACAGGATCGCGACCCGTGCCCCGACGCGCGAGCCGACGACGGGACGCAGCCTCGCGAGGTCCGCGCCCAGCCGCCGGACCCCCTGGTGCGCGCGGGTCTCGGGGCCCGCGTGCGGGAGCATGGCCGAGTGGAACCGCTCGGGCCCCTTGGTCGCGGCCCGCCACTGGAAGAAGCAGATCGCGTCGGCCCCGCGGGCCACTGCCTGCAACGACTCGAGGCGCGAGCGCCCGGGCGACTTGGTGAGGTTGTGCGGGCGCCAGCTCACGGCGCCGGCCGCCTGCTCCATGAGGACCCAGGGGCGACCGCGCCCGAGCGAGCGCATGAGGTCGTGCGTGAGCGCCGACGTGCTCGCGGCGTGCGGGTCCGTCGGGTCGGGGTACGCGTCGTCCGCGACCACGTCCAGGTCCTCGGCCCACGACCAGTAGTCGACGAGCGGGAAGAAGCCCATGAAGTTCGTCGTCACGGGCCGCACGGGGTCGATCTCGCGGATCAGGTCGCGCTGCTCGCGGAACAACGACCGCAGGGCGTCGGACGAGTAGCGACGGAAGTCCAGGACCTGGGTCGGGTTGAGGTGGTACGGCGCCCGGCGAGGAGGGGTGATCTCCTCCCACCGCCCGTAGTGCTGCGACCAGACCGACGTCCCCCACGCCTCGTTGAGCGCCGCGAGGGAGCCGTAGCGCTCGCGCAGCCACCCCCTGAACGCGACCGCCGACTCCTCGCCGTGGCAGACCTGGCCGAACTCGTTCCCCACGTGCCACATCCGGACCGCCCGGTGCGCGGCGTACCGCTCGACGAGGTCACGGGTGATCGCGAGCGCACGCTCCCGGTAGATGCGCGAGGCCGGGCTGAACTGGTTGCGCGAGCCCCACCCCAGACGCACGCCGTCCGCGTCGACCGGCAGCGTCTCGGGGTACAGCTTCCCGAGCCAGGGCGGCGGCGAGGCCGTCGGTGTCGCGAGGTCCACCGCGACGCCGTGCGCGTGCAGGAGGTCGAGGACCTCGTCCATCCAGGCGAAGTCCCGCACGCCCGGCTGGGGCTCGTAGCGCGACCAGCTGAAGACACCGACGGTCACGAGGTTGACCCCCGCCTGCCGCATGAGCCGGACGTCCTCGCGCCACACGGACGGGTCCCACTGCTCGGGGTTGTAGTCGCCGCCGAACAGGACGCCGAGCTCGGTCGTCAGCGGGGCGAGCCCGAGGGCCGGGTCCGTGCCCGGGGACGGGCGACCGCCGGCGCGGTCAGGGGTCAGTAGCGTCATTGCCTCTCCTGGTCTCCACTTCATCGAAGCGGTTCAACACGCTAGTCTGACCGCCGAGGTCCTGTCCAGCGTCTTTGCGAGACGCATCGTCGAACACGGCCTCCGGGACAGCCTGTGTCCACCCTGCTGCCACGAGGAGGCAAACCGCATGATCGCGCGGCAAGACGAGCATCGAGGCTCGCCGAGCGGCCCGTTCGACAGATGGTCGCTCGTGGACGACCGGCCCGCAGAGGATTGGGTCGAAGCGCTTCCGGTGGGCAACGGGAGGATCGGCGCCATGTGCTTCGGCAGGATCGGCACCGAGCGGCTCCAGGTCAACGACGCGACCGTGTGGTCCGGCACGGGGACCGAACCTCTCCCCCGCGACGGGGCCGCGAGCACCGGTGCACGCCCCCCGGCCTGGACGCCCGACGCCCCACGGGCCCACGGACCCGCGCACCTCGCCGCGGTCCGGGAGGCCGTCGCAGCAGGAGACACCCACCGCGCCGAGCGTCTCCTGCAGGACGTGCAGACCCCGTACGCGCAGGCCTACCTCCCGTTCGTCGACGTCTGGGTGACCGTCGAGGCCGCCGACGGGGCGGGTGAGGACTCGGACGGGGCCGGCCGGACGGCCGAGGCAGGACGGCCGGACGGGCTCGGCGGGCTCAGCGCGCTCAGCGGGCCAGGCGCACCCGCGACGAGCCGGGCTGCCGGCTACACGCGACGGCTCGACCTGCACGAGGCCGTCGCGTCGCACGAGTACTCTCTGCCGGGGTCGGTGCGGCCGGGCCCCGACGTCCGTCACGAGACGTGGGTCAGCGCCGCCGACCACGTGCTCGTCCACACGGTCACGTCCAGCGCACCGAGCATCCTCACGGTCCGCGTCTCGAGCGTCCTGCGGCCGGCGCCGGTCGCTGCCCCCCGCCCGCACCCCGCCCCCGGGGCGGGCCCCGGTCTCGCCGAGGCCCGCAGCGACCTCTCCGACGGGGTGCTGCGGCACGAGGTACAGCTCCCGGTCGACGTCGCTCCGGGCCACGAGAGCGTCGAGGTCCCGGTGCGGTACGCCGACGGCGGGCGGCACGCGGTCGCGGTCGTCGCGGCCCCCGGTGCGCGGGTCGAGGACGGCCTGCTCGTCCTGCCCGCGGCGCGGCGGCACGTGCTCGTCGTCGCGACCGCGACCTCGCAGGACCCGACGTCCGCGGGACCCGTCTCGCGAGCCGAGGCGTCCGCCCGCGCGACCGCGAGCGCCGTCGCGGCCCTCGGCGACCAGGGAGCCCCCGGGGTGCCGGGCATGGCGACGGACGACCTGGTCGCAGGCATCGTCGAACGACTTCGACGCCGCCACGTCGACGAGCACCGTCGCCTCTTCGACCGGGTCCGGCTCCGGCTCGGGCCGGCCCCCGCGCGGGAGGACGCGACGGGCACCACGACGACCGAGCACCACCTGCGGCGCCCTGCCGCCGGCGAGGCGACACCGGTCGACGCCGCGGACCCCACGCTGGCCGCGCTCGCCTTCCACCACGGCCGCTACCTCCTGATCTCGAGCTCGCGACCCGGGGGCCTCCCCGCGACCCTGCAGGGCCTGTGGAACGACGCGCTCCCGGCGCCGTGGAGCAGCAGCTACACGCTCAACGTCAACACGCCCATGAACTACTGGGCGGCCGAGACCGCGGGCCTCGCTGAGTGCCACGTACCTCTGCTCGACCTGACCGCACGGATCGCCCGGGGCACCGGGGCCCGGGCGTCCGCGACGCTCTACGGCACGCGCGGGTGGGTCGCGCACCACAACACCGACGCCTGGGGGCACACCTGGCCCGTGGGCGCGGGGCACGGCGACCCGGCCTGGGCGAGCTGGGCGCTGGGAGGGACCTGGCTAGCGCGCCACGTCTGGGACCACTACGTGTTCGCGCCCGACCCGGACTACCTGCGCGACGTGGCGTGGCCGGTCCTCGAGGGAGCGGGGCTCTTCGCGCTCGACTGGATCTGCACCGACGCCCCGCGCGACGCCGACGGGTTCGTCGGGGCGCCGCGCCGCGCTTGGACGTCACCGTCGACGTCCCCCGAGAACCACTACGTCGGGCCCGACGGCGTCCCCGTCGCCGTCGCGACGTCGGTCACCATGGACGTCGCCCTGCTGCGCGACCTCGCGGCGTCGTGCCGCGCCGCGTACGACGCGCTCGTGGAACCGGGCGGCCCGGTGCGCGAGGCTCCCGGGTGGCTGACCGACCTCGAGACCGCGGTCGCGCTCCTCCCTTCCCCGCGGGTCGGCCCCCGGGGGGAGCTCCTCGAGTGGGCCGAGGACCTGCCCGAGGCCGAGCCCGCGCACCGGCACCTCTCGCACCTCGTGGGACTGTTCCCCCTGGGGAGCCTGACGCCCGACGAGGATCCCGCCCTGTGCCGTGCCGCCGCACGCAGCCTCGACCTGCGCGGCCCCGAGTCGACGGGCTGGTCCCTCGCCTGGCGGGCCGCGCTGTGGGCGCGGCTGGGGCGGGGCGACCGGGCTCACGACCAGGTGCAGCTCGCGCTGCGGACGGTCGAGGCGCCGTCGGGCCCGCGGGAGGGCGAGCCCGCCCCGCACCGCGGCGGGCTCTACCCGAACCTCTTCAGCGCGCACCCGCCCTTCCAGGTCGACGGGAACCTGGGCCTCACGGCGGCGATCGCCGAGATGCTCCTCCAGAGCCACACCGACCACCTGGACCTGCTCCCCGCGCTCCCCGCGGCCTGGCCCGAGGGCGAGGTCGACGGGCTGCGGGCGCGCGGCGGGCTCCTCGTGGGGATCACCTGGCGGGACCTGCGCGTGACCGAGGTCCGGCTGACCGCTCCCCCGGCGCGCGCCGTGCGCGCCAGGCTGCGCACCGCGGACGGACGACGCGCCGACGTCGACCTCGCGCCCGGCGCTAGGGTTGCCCTCGGGCACGAGGCCCTCGGCGCGTCCGGCACGTCCTCCGTCACGGACCCGACCGCCCCCCAGGACCTCGTCGCCATGCCGCCGGACCATCCGCCGGGGGTCCGCCGTCCCCCGCCGTCCCCGCTCGAGAAGGAGCACACCGTGGCCACGATCGATGACGTCGCGAAGACCGCTGGGGTCTCCGCCTCGACCGTCTCCTACGTCCTGTCGGGCAAGCGCCCGATCTCGGCGGCGACGCGGCACCGCGTCGAGCGCGCGATCGAGCAGCTCGGCTACCGGCCGCACGCGGGGGCGCGTGCCCTGGCCTCGGCGCGCACCAACGTCATCGCGCTCATGGCACCGCTGCGCGTGGGCGTCAACGTCGGAGTCATCATGCAGTTCGTCGCCGGCGTCGTGACGAGCGCGCGGGCGGTCGACCACGACGTCCTGCTCCTGACCCAGGACGACACCACGGGCCTCGACCGGGTCGCGAGCGGCTCGATGGTCGACGCCCTGGTCATGATGGACGTCGAGGACGACGACCCGCGCATCCCGGTCCTCGTGGGTCTCAAGCAGCCGACCGTGCTGATCGGGCTCCCCCGCGACCCCGCGGGCCTGAGCTGCGTGGACCTCGACTTCGAGGCCGCGGGACGCACCGCGGTCCGGCACCTGCTCGACCGGGGGCACCGGCACGTCGCGCTGATCGGCTCGCCGCCCGCGGTGCTCGAGCGGCACACGTCCTACGCCGAACGCATGCTGCGAGGCTTCACCACGGCGTGCGAGCAGGCGGGTGCGACGTTCGCGGTCGAGCCTGCCGAGTCGTCCGTGGCGGGCGCCTACGACGCGGTCGACCGGCTCCTCGACTCGATGCCGGAGGTCACAGGCGTCGTCGTGCACAACGAGGTCGCGCTGCCGCACGTGCTCGCGCACCTGCGCGAGCGCGGCAAGTCCGTGCCCGGCGACGTCTCGGTCGTGGCCGTGTGCCCCACCGACGTCGCCCTCGCGATGCAGTCCCCCGTGACGAGCGTCGACATCCCGGCCGAGGCGATCGGCCGGGTCGCGGTCGAGATGGTCGTGGCGCGCCTCGGGGGCGACCAGCCGGCCGAGACCAGGCTGCTCGCCCCCGTGCTGACCGACCGGGGCAGCACCCGCGGGGCGCCACGGTAGCTGCGGGTCGGTCGTCGGAGCCCTCAGGTCACCCCTTGATGGCCCCGAAGATCACGCCCTTGGTGAAGTGCCGCTGGACGAACGGGTAGATCGCCAGGATCGGGATCACGGCCAGGACCATGACGGCCATCTTGACCGGCAGCCCCGTCACGGCCCCCGCCGCGACGTCCACCTGGTTGACCCCGCTGCCCGGCAGGGTCACGCCCTGGAGCACGTACGAGCGCAGCACGAGCTGCAGCGGCCACTTGGCGTTGTCGTTGATGTAGAGCATGGCGTTGAAGAACGCGTTCCAGTACCCGACGCCGTAGAACAGCGCGACGACCGCGATCGACGCCTTGGACATGGGCATGACGATCCGGCCCAGGATGCGCCAGTCCCCCGCGCCGTCGATGCGCGCGGCGTCGGTGATGCTCCGGTCGATGCCCATGAAGAAGGCCCGCAGGATGAGCACGTTGAACGCCGACACCGCGCCCGGCAGGATCAACGACCAGTAGGTGTCGATGAGCCCGAGCGCACTGACCAGCAGGTAGGTCGGGATCATGCCCGCCCCGAAGAACATGGTCACGAGCAGCGTGAACAGCAGCGGGCGGTGCCCGAACGAGCCCGGACGGCTCAGACCGTAGGCCGCGAGGATCGAGACGGACGTGGACAGCAGCGTGCCCACGAGCGTCACGCCGATGCTCACGAGCGCGGCCTGCGTGACGATCCCGCCCGCGAGGATCTGTGAGTACGCGCTCAGGCTCAGCGACCCGGGGATCGTGACCAGGCCTCCCGAGCGCGTGATGTCGGCCTGCGAGGACAGCGACGTGAGGATGATCGTGTAGAGCGGGAAGACCACCACGAACACGATCGCGGCGAGGATCACCACCTTGGCGACTGCCCCCACGGGGTGCGGGTCGCCCTCCCAGGGGGCGCGGTGCTTGGACCGTCGGCGCCGCCTGGCGGCGGGGGCGCCTCCCGACGAGCCGGGGGTCGCTCGGCCGGGAACGCCCGGCACGCCTGTGCTGTCGGGCCCGCTGCGCGGGACCCGGTCCGCGTTCGTCGTGGTGCTCATGCTCGCTTGTACACTCCCGCTTCTCCGAAGACGTGCGCCAGCTTGTTCGCGCCGAGGACCAGGAGCAGGGAGACGATCCCCTTGACCAGCCCCGCGGCAGCCGCGAAGGCCCAGTCGCCGTTGACGACGCCCTGGTAGTAGACGAACGTGTCGATGACCTCGGACACGCCCGCCCCGACGGCTCCTCGCTGGAGGATGAGCTGCTCGAACCCGACCGTGAGCGCGTCGCCCAGGCGCAGGATGAGCAGCAGGATGATGACCGGCCGCAACGCGGGCAGGGTGATGTGCCACATGCGGCGCCACCGGCCCGCGCCGTCCATGGCCGAGGCCTCGTACAGCGCCGGGTCCACGGTGCTGAGCGCGGCGAGGAAGATGATGATCCCCCAGCCCGCGTCCTTCCAGACCGACTGCGCCGTGATGAGCAGCAGGAACGTGTCGGGGTTCGTCATGAGGTCGAAGCCCTGGTGACCGGCCGCCGCGAGGTGCTGGTTGATGAAGCCGGCCCCACCGAAGATCTGCTGGAAGATCGTCACGACGAGCACCCAGGAGAAGAAGTGCGGCAGGTAGACGATCGACTGGATCATGGTCCGCACACCCGGGGTCACGACGCTGTTGAGCAGGAGCGCGAGGACGATCGGGACGGGGAAGAAGAACACGAGCTGGAATGCCGTGATCGTCAGGGTGTTGACGATCGCGTCGAGGAAGAGCGGGTCGGTGAAGATGCGCTCGAAGTTGGCCCACCCGATGAACGGGCTGCCGCCGATCCCGACGTAGGGCGAGTAGTCCTGCCACGCGACGACGTTGCCGAGCATGGGGACGTAGGCGAAGACGACCAGCAGGATCACCGCGGGCAGCGTCATGAGGATCAGCGACCGGTCGCGCCGGAGGCGGACCCGCCAGGGGATCTTGCGGACCGCGGGGACGGACGGGGCGGTGGGGTCCGCCACCACGGCGGCGCCCCCTCCCGGGCCCGACGGCGTCGCGTCCGTCGGGCCCGGGACCTCGCCGTCGGCGGTGGCCACGGTGGGCGCCCCGTCGCGGTCTCCGACGTGGAGCGTCACTGCGCGTCCAGGATGTCCTGGTAGAACGCGCGCAGCTCGTCACCGCCGGCGGACTTCCACGTGGTGATCGCCGCGTCGAGGTCCGTCATGGACTTGCGGCCGCGCGCGATGTCCTTCTCGAGGTCCTCGAAGGGCTGGGCGATCGAGGCGTACTGGTTGGGCTCGGTGATCTGCTGACCGTAGAAGACCGGGTCGACGGTCGTCTTCGCGGCGTCGGCCATCCAGGTGCAGAAGGCCTCGACGAAGCCCGGGTACTGGACCTTGGCGTTCACGACCGGCGGGTCGGTGAGGAAGATGAAGGTCGGCTGGAGCTCGGTCGCCGCCCGGTCGGTCGAGACGGGAAGGTTGTTCTCGTCCAGGTCGTAGTGGACGCCCTCGACCCCGTAGTTGATGAGCGCGAACTCCTCGGTGCCGAACGGGGACGCCAGGAAGTTCGCGACCGTCAGCAGCTCTTCGATCTTGGCCTTGTCGGAGTTCTTCTTGAGGAAGCTGAAGATGTTCGCGGGGTTGCCCTTGAAAAGGGTGGCCTTGCCGCCGTCGGCCGCGAAGGGGGCGAAGGGCAGCTGCGAGTACGCGGCGTTGATGGGGAGGTTGCGTCCCAGCGCCTCGTGCCAGCCACCCAGGCCGTCGCTCGAGATGAGAACCTGGCCCGACTCGAAGCGCTGCTTGGCGTCGCCGGAGTTGTCCGCGACCGCGTCGGGGTGGACGGAGCCCTGCGCGTAGAGCTTGGACTGCCACTCGAGCGCCGCTCGGTACTCGTCGGTCTCGACCCGGTGGACCAGCTTGCCCGCGTCGTCGACCTTCCACTTGGGGGGGACGGAGTACATCTGCGTGGCCGTGACCCACAGGTCGTTGGCCCCCCACCGCTTGGCCGCAGGGTCCGTGACCTCCTTGGCGAGGTCGAGCAGCTCCTGGGCGTTCGTGGGCTGCGCCGTGATGCCGAGCTCGTCGAACACGTCCGCACGGTAGAACGTGGCGTCGGTGATGATCTCGCCGGGGAAGGGCAGCGCGTACAGCTTGTCGTTGAAGACGCAGAACTTCCAGGTGTCGGTCGAGATGTTCGCGAGGTTGGGGTACTTCTTGACGGCGTCCCCGGCGAGGAACGGCGTGAGGTCCTCGAACAGCGCGTCGACGGCCTGACCGAAGCGCGGCGGCACGTTCCAGGAGGGGATCGAGACCCAGTCCGGGACGTCCTTCGCGGACGCGAGCACGGCCGCGAGCTTGTCCCCGTAGGTGTTGCCGTCGCTGATCTGGAACGCGAGCGTGGTCCCCGACGCCTCGTTGACCGCGTCGAAGTACTGGTTGCCCTTGGTCGGCGGGATGGTGCCCCACAGCGGCGTCATCGCGGTGTAGGTCCCGCCGCTCCCGGGCGGCTTCGGGAACGCCTTGACGAGCTCCTTCGGGATCGAGGCGTAGCCCGCCGTCGATCCGTTGACGCTCGGGAAGTCGGGCGAGACGTACTCGACCGGGAAGTACCCCGGGAGCACGCCCGCGCTGACCTTGCCGGCCGTGCCGGCGTTCACCCCGGCGCCCGCGGTGCTGCACGACGAGAGCAGCGAGGGCACGCCGACCACGGCGATCCCGGCGCCGAGCAGGCCGAGGAACGAGCGGCGGTTGAGCGTGCCCTGCATCGGTGAGGTAGCTGATTGCCTCTTCATGGGCGTTCTTCACTCCTTCGTGGATAACGCGGCACGGCATCGTGCCATGGTGCGGGCCGGCGGAGCCAGACCGTTCGTGGATGCTCGTCGTCAGCCTCGAAGAACGTCGAAGCGGTTCGACGCCCAGGACTCTATGGCACGCACACCGGGTGAAGCAATAGCAACCGTGGAAACGTGACCACCTTGCCTCGCTGCGCGATCTGGTGGACGATACCGACACCCCTCTTGGCCTGTACGTACCCGGTTCATTGTCGAACCGTTTCGAAGAACGAGGAGCCATGCACTCTCTCCACGACGCCCCCGACCTGGCCCAGGACGCCCCTGATCTCGACCCCGTCGAGGTCCGGGCCGGCGCGGTCCTCGCGCTCCTGACGCTCGACGAGAAGATCGCCATGCTGCACCAGGCGGCCCCGGCCGTCGAGCGGCTGGGCCTCGCCCCGTTCCGCACCGGCACCGAGGCCCTGCACGGGGTCTCGTGGCTCGGCACCGCGACGGTCTTCCCCCAGCCCGTGGGGCTCGCGGCCTCGTGGGACGAGGACCTGCTCACCCGCGTGGGCGACGCGGTCGCGACCGAGGTCCGGGCCAAGCACGCGGCCGACCCCACGGTGAGCCTCAACGTCTGGGCACCGGTCGTGAACCCGCTGCGCCACCCCCTCTGGGGCCGCGGCGAGGAGGGGTTCTCCGAGGATCCTCACCTGACCGCAGAGCTCGCGACGGCCTACGCCCGGGGGCTGCGCGGCACGCACCCGACGGTCTGGAAGACCGTGCCGACGCTCAAGCACTTCCTCGGCTACTCGAACGAGGTCGACCGGTCGGTCACGAGCTCGCACCTCCCACCCCAGGCGCTGCGCGAGTACGAGCTCCCCGCCTATCGGGGCGCGGTCGCCTCCGGCGCGGTCGGAGCCGTCATGCCGTCCTACAACCTCGTCAACGGGCGTCCCAACCACGTCGCCCGCGAGCTCCTGGACGAGCTGCGGGGCTGGGCCCCGGGCTCGATCGCGGTGGTCTCCGACGCCGCGGCCCCCACCAACCTGGTCGAGTCCGAGCGCTACTTCCCGACGCACACCGCGTCGCACGCCGCCGCGCTGCGGGCCGGCGTCGACTCGTTCACCGACAACGACGCCGACCCCCGCCTCACGGTCGAGCGCGTCACGACGGCGCTCGCCGCCGGCCTGGTCAGCGAGGCCGACGTCGACCGCGCGGTCCTGCGCCTCCTCGTCCTGCGCGCCCGGACGGGCGAGCTCTCCCCACCCGACCAGGACCCTTACCGGTCGATCGGCCCCGACGCGATCGACCTGCCCCAGCACCGAGCGCTCGCGCGCGAGGCGGTCGCGCGCGGCGTCGTCGTGCTCTCGAACCGCGGGGCGCTGCCGCTCCCTGCCGCCCCGACCCGGGTCGCGGTCGTCGGCCCCCACGCCGACCGGGTGGTCCACGACTGGTACTCGGGCACACCGCCGTACACCACGTCGATCGCCGCAGCTCTCGTCGCGCGCTACCCGGGAGCGGAGGTCCTCGTCGCCGACGGCGCCGACCGGGTCGCGCTGCGCTCCCGCTCGACGGGTGCGTACGTCGAGGTGAGCGACGACGCGTCGGTCCTGACCGCGACGTCCCCGACCTCGACGCGCAGCACCCACCTCGACGTGACCGACTGGGGTGAGGGGGTCCTGACGCTGCGCTCGGTCGCGAGCGGCCGCCTGCTCACCGGGTCCTCGTGGATCCTCGCGGCGGACGCCGAGCGGATCGGCGGCTGGGTCGCGCAGGAGACCTTCCGCTCGCACCGCCACGCCGACGGGTCCTGGTCGCTCCAGCACGTCGGGAGCCGCCGGTGGGTGCGCGTCCAGCACGGCAGCGGCCTGCTGGTCGCCGACGCCGACGACGCTGCGGCCGCCGAGCGGTTCACGGTGCGGACCGTGCGGGCCGGCGCCCCGGAGGTCGCCCGGGTCGCCGCGGAGGCCGACGTCGTCCTCGTCGCGGTGGGCAACGACCCGCACGTGCTGGGCCGGGAGACCGAGGACCGCCCGCACCTCGACCTGCCCACGGGCGCGCAGGAGATCTGGAAGGTCGCGCACGAGTCGGGTCGACCCGCCGTGCTCGTGGTCGTCTCGAGCTACCCCTACGCCCTGGGGTCCGTCGCCGACGAGGCCGCCGCGGTCGTGTGGACGTCGCACGGCGGGCAGGAGCTGGGTCCGGGACTCGTCGACGTGCTCTCGGGCGACCTCGAGCCGACCGGACGCCTCGCGCAGACGTGGTGGCGAGAGACCCGGGACGCGGGCGAGATCCTCGACTACGACGTCGTGTCGGCCGGCACGACCTACTGGTACAGCGACGCCGACCCCCTGTACGCGTTCGGGCACGGCCTGTCCTGGTCCACGGTCGCGTACGACGCGATCACGCTCTCGACCCCCGAGCTCCCGTCCGCGACCGGGACGACCCCCGAGGAGGTGACCGCCCGGGTCGCGCCCCTGACCGCGACCGTGCGCCTGCGCAACACGGGGGCCCGACCGGTCGACGAGCTCGTGGCCCTGTACGGGGTCACCTGGGACCTGCCGGTGGCCGCGCCACGCCGTCGCCTCGTGGCCCGCACCCGGGTCCACCTCGCGCCGGGCGAGGCCGCGAGCGTCGACCTCGCGATCGACGTCTCGCGGCTCGCCGTCTGGGACGTGGGCGTGAGCACGCAGGGTCCGGGCACGTCGACGCCCGGGGCCTTTCACCTCCAGCCGGGCGGCTACGAGATCGGCACGGGGCCGTCGAGCGTCGATCTCCCGGTCCGCGCTCCCCTGCGGGTCACGGGCACACCACGCCCCGCCCGCCCCCTCGACGGGGTGACGCTCCTCGCTCACGGGTTCGACGCGTACGACGGCGTGCTCACGAGCGACCGCACCCCCGAGGAGGGCTCGGCGATCGAGGTCGCGGCCGGCCGGACGTCGGGCTGGGCGCGCTACGACGGCCTCGTGCTCGACGGCGGGCCGCGCGCGACGTTGTCGGTCGCCTCGACGACCGGGCCCCGTACGGGCCACGCGCCCGGTGCGGGCGGGGACGGGCCGGGCTCCGGCGCCGGCGGCCCGGGGACACCGGACGGCCCGTCCGTGGGGACCGTCGAGCTCCTGGTCCGTCGCGCCGGGGACCGCGCCGGCACCTGGGAGCCCGTGGGCCGGGTCGAGGTCGGGGCGTCGGGCCGCTACTCGTGGCGGGACGCCGCCCTCGACGTCCCGGACACGATCACGGGCGCCGTGGACCTCCTCGCCCGGGTCGAGGGCGCCGCACGGCTCGCCTCGATCCGGTTCTGAGGCGAGCAGCGACCGGCTCCGGTCAGACGACCGGCAGGCCCCCACGCCACACCGCGAGCGGCGTCAGGTCGGCGTCGGTCACGACGACGTCGGCACGGCGCCCGGCCTCGAGCGCTCCGATGTCCGAGCGCCCCAGGACGCCTGCGGGCGTGTACGAGGCGGCCTTGACCGCGTCGACGAGCGGGATGCCGAACCCGGTCGTCGCCCGCACCACGTCGAGCAGGTGGAACGTGCCGCCCGCGATCGACCCCTCGGGCGTGCCGTCGTCGAGCCGTGCGACGCCGTCGGCGACCGTCACGGCCATGGGGCCGAGCTGGTAGGTGCCGTCCGCCATGCCTGCGGCGGCCATCGCGTCGGTGACGAGCACGATCGCGTCGGGCCCGACGAGCTCGAACACGCTGCGCACGGTCCCGGCCGCGAGGTGGGTGCCGTCGGCCACGAGCTCGACCACGAGCTCACCGCGCGCCGCGGCCGCCAGGCATGCTGCGATGGGGCCCGGCGCCCGGTGGTGCAGGGGCCGCATGCCGTTGAACAGGTGCGTCGCGGTCAGGCGCGGCGCCGGACCGACGGGCTCGCCCGCCGCGGCCTGCGCCGCCCGGCGCGCCGCGAGGGCCGCGACCCCCTCGGCGATCGCGGCGTCGGTCTGCTCGGACGAGGCGTCGGTGTGCCCGATCGAGGGGACCGCACCGACCTCGACGAGCGTCTCGACGACGCCCCCGGGACCCGTGTTGCCCGGGACCTCGGGCGCGAACGTCATGGTGCGGAAGTGTCCGCGCCCGGCCTCGGCGATGGCCCGCACCAGCTCGGCGTCCCCCGCGAGCATGTCGTGCGGGTTCTGCGCCCCGCAGCGCACCTCCGACAGGAACGGACCTTCGAGGTGGATGCCCGCGATCTCGCCCGCGTCACCCAGGTCGGCGAGCGTCGCGACCCGGCGCAGGAGCGTCTCGCGCTCGGCCGTCACGAGCGAGGCGACCAGGCTCGTGGTCCCGTGGCGCCGGTGCTCGCGCACCGCGACGAGCGCCTGCTCGGCGTCCTCGGCGTCCGGGAAGCTCGCGCCGCCCCCACCGTGGTTGTGCAGCTCGACGAGCCCGGGCAGGACGACCTGACCGTCGACCGGAGCCTCGGCCGCCTCGACCTCGACGCCGTACCCGGCGGCTGCGGCGTCCCGGCGGTCGCCGACCCACGCGATCGTCGCCCCGTCGAGGACGACGACGCCGTCCTCGACGACCTCCTGCGGGGTGACCACGCGCCCACGCAGTGCGGAGCGCGCGGCTCCGGCGGACGACGGGACGGTGGGCTGCGGGGAGGCGTTCGACGTCATGTCCTCATTCTTGCGCACTTCGTTCGGACGACGCACGAATGGTCACGGTGCCCACCGCGGAGCGGTCGAGGGCCGAGACGACGGCTCATCCGTCGCGCAGGAGCCGACGCGCCGCCCGGGCGAGGTGCGCGATGTACAGGCGCTG
Source organism: Oerskovia sp. NPDC060338 (assembly GCF_042726295.1). Taxonomy (NCBI): domain Bacteria; kingdom Bacillati; phylum Actinomycetota; class Actinomycetes; order Micrococcales; family Cellulomonadaceae; genus Oerskovia; species Oerskovia sp. NPDC060338. The sequence goes on along the minus strand of NZ_JBHXCQ010000007.1, from coordinate 231,013 downwards.
GAAGGTCGGGACGAACGGGCGCAGCGCCGAGACCCAGCGTGCCGCGGGGTTGCTGAAGACGTCCACCACGAACCACACGTCCCCGGCTGCGTCCCGCTCGAGCACGAACGCCTCCTCCCCCACGAACACGTGCCCGGGGAGCGTCCCGTAGCCGAACCCGATGCGCTGCTCCTCGCGCTCGACCCACACGATCTCGCAGGGCTCGTTCAGCCGCACCCTCCCCACCCCGAGCTGCGTGACGACCCGCCCACCGGGCTCGGCGACCGGGGCCGACGTCTCGATCCGCACGCGCGCCGCCGCGTGCACCTGCCAGGTCAGGAGCTGCTCGCCCAGGCGCCCGAGCTCCGCGACCGAGCACGGGCGCTCGGACAGCCGGTGGCGCAGGCGGAGGTGGGCGTAGCCCGGGGGCAGCTCCGCGGCGCGCGTCGCGCCCACCTCGGGGTAGGTCGTCCGGCTCTGCGTCATGCCTGTCTCCGTCCTGGGGTCCTGCTGGGTCTGTGTGGCCGGGTGGCTGTTCCTTGCAGCGCGGGGCCGCCGGGCTTCGAGCGCCCGAGCCGCCGCCCCGGCGCGCCCCGGACCGTCCGGAGCCCCAGCAGCGTGCACAGCGCGAACCCGACCGCGTTGGCCACGCCGTGCATCGCGGCCATCTGCCCGATGCGCGGGTGCGGCAGCCCGGTCGCCTCACCCACGGCCCACCACACCGCGAGCAGCATCGAGCACGCCACCGCGACGGATCCGGCGACGAGCAGTCTGCGTGCCCAGCCCCGTGCCGCAAGCCCGAGGACGGCCCACGCGGTGCACCACAGCGCCCCCGTGAGCACGAGCGCACCCGCCAGCTCGGCCACGTCGCCCACGAAGTAGCCCACGAGGACCAGTCCCGTGCCGACCGGGACGCCCCACGCGCCGGCGCGTGCGGCGCGGCTCCGGGTTCGGGTTCGGCCGCGGTCCCGGCTCACCATGTGCTCGGGAGAACCGGGAGAGCGAGACTCGTCGATCCCGACGACGAGCCCCGCGACCAGGGCCGCCGCGAAACCCGCGAAGAGCATGTGCGGGACGGTCAGCGCGAGATAGGTCCCCGAGAAGCCGAGCAGACCCCAGCCCCCGCGATCGGCGAGCATCGCAGCGGCACCGACGCTCGGCAGGGCGAGCGCCACGCCCACGGCGAGCCGCACGGCGAGCGGTCGCGGCGCCGTCGGGCCGGGAAGGGCCCCGCGGACCGCGGCCACGAGCAGGACCGCCGATCCCCCGAGGAAGGGGACCGTCGCGAGCTGCGCAGCCGGGCCGTGCGGGAGCCAGGCTCCCGCGGCCGCGGCGGCCCCGGCCACAGGCCACCACGGACCGCCCGCCCCGGGCACGACGCGCGACCCGAGCAGCGACAGCCCGAGCGGGAGGACCACGACGAGCCCGAGCGCGACCACGAGGTCGACGAGCAGGGCCGTCGCCGGGGACACCTCAGCCTCGCAGGGACGAGGTCAGGCGCAGGACGTCGTCGACGACCCCGCGCGCGACGGGCAGGCGCGACAGGCGCACGAGCTTCCCCACGACGGGGCTCGCCCCGGCGACCAGGCGCCGCGTGCGCGCCGTGCCCGACGACGAGTCCTGGACCCAGAAGAGCGTCACCCCGAGCTGGGCGAACCAGAGCAGCTCGGGAAGCTGTGCCCGCAAGGTGGGCGGCACCGCGGGCGAGGCCCCGGCCACGAGGTCCTCGAAGATCCCGAGCGAGAGCTCGCGGGCCTCGCGGGACGCCTCGCTGAACGGGTTGGCGGCCGCACCCGGCCGGATCGCGACCGAGACGAACTCCGCACCGAACGAGTGGTACGGCGCGAAGACGTCGACCGACGCGTCGAGCACGCGCCGCAGCCGCTCGGCGAGAGAACCACCCTGCGCGAGGATCTCGTCGGCAGCGGCCCGGTGGGCGCGCAGGACGTCGAGGTACAGCTCCTGGACCAGGTGGTCCTTGGACGGGAAGTAGTAGTAGGCGTTGCCCGTGCTCACGCCCGCCGCCACCGCGATGGCCCGCATGGTCGTGGCCTCGTACCCCTGCTCGCGCAGCATCGTGAGGGCCACCCCGAGGACCTTGGCCCGGGTCTCCTCCGACTTGGGCGTGGGGCTCACGGGGCCGCCTCGGTCGTGGTGCCGGAGGATTTTTTGAACATGTTCAAAAATCTAGCACGAGAGAAGCCCGCACGCGGGCGGGCGTGCGGGCTCCGGGTCAGAAGAGGCGCGAGTCCACGTCGTCGACCCCGCGCATCGCGTCGTAGTCCAGGACCAGGCAACCGATCCCCCGGTCCGTCGCCAGGACCCGCGCCTGAGGCTTGATCTCCTGCGCCGCGAACACTCCGCGCACCGGGGCCAGCAGCGGGTCGCGGTTCAGCAGGTCGAGGTAGCGGGTGAGCTGCTCGACGCCGTCGATGTCACCGCGGCGCTTGATCTCGACCGCGACCGTCGCGCCGTCCTTGTCGCGGGCCAGGATGTCGACCGGACCGATCGCCGTGGGGTACTCCCGGCGGATCAGGGTGTGCCCCGTGCCGAGGAGCTGGATCTGTGCCGCGAGCATCTCCTGCAGGTGGGCCTCGACGCCGTCCTTGATGAGACCCGGGTCGATGCCGAGGTCGTGGGCCGAGTCGTGCAGCACCTCGTGCAGCTCGATCTCGAGGCGGTCGTCGCTCTTGGCGTGCTGCACGGCCCACACCTGGGTCACGCCGCGCTCCCGTGCCGTCTCGTCGGGCTCGGTGACCGCCATGGAGCACGGAGGGCTCATCCAGTTGAGCGGCTTGTACGAGCCGCCGTCCGAGTGGAGGAGCACGCTGCCGTCGGCCTTGACGAGCAGCACACGGGTCGCGAGCGGGAGATGGGCCGAGAGCCGACCGGTGTAGTGGGCCGAGCACTGGGCAACCACGAGACGCACGAAGAACTCCTCAGACCGGGATGGTGCAAGACCGGGGACGACGACGGAGAGCGACGCTTGCGCAGCGCCGACCGGGGGACGAGCGGGTGGGGCGGCCTCCCCTGGGGGGCGGCGCCGGGGACGGACGGGCGGGTCGGTGCTGGCCGGGAGGACGGACAGGCCGTCGCGGCGGACGAGCAGGCTGCCGACAGAGCCTCAGACGACCACACCGCGGCGCCCGGGCGGGGCCGCCTCGAGCCACGATGCCAGACCCGCGTAGGCACCGCTCGACATGAGCAGCTCGAACCGCATGCCCTCGTACGAGCACTCGACCAGGAAGAGGTCGCGCTCAGGGGCCTCGACGGGGCGGCGGGACACGATCACGAGGTCCTGGCGGCGCCAGGACCTCGCAGGGCGCAGGGACAGGGACCAGCAGCGCCACCAGTCGATGCGACCGACGCCGTAGTGCGCGATGCCGAGCGACCAGGAGGCCTGCTCGGCCCCCGCCGGGCGGGCGCTGCACTCGAACGAGCCCACCCGGTGGGCGATGGCCCGAAGACGCAACGCTCCCAGCCCGACCACGACCAGGACAACCAGAAGGAGTCCGATCGCGATCCAGGCGGGGAGCGGCACGTGTGCTACCTGGTCCCGTCAGTGGCCGGAGACGGCCGAGGCGTCGAGCACCTCGGCGTCGTCGACCACGAGCATGACCTGGTTGGAGTCCACCGAGAGGAAGCCACCGGTGACCTTGACGGCGATCTTCTCGCCGGAGACCCCGGTGATCCGGACGGTGCCCGCCTCCAGGACGGACAGGACCGGTGAGTGGTCCGCGAGGATCCCGATCTCACCGTCGGCGGCCGGCGCGCTCACAGCGCGCGCGGTCCCGGACCAGATCTTGCGGTCCGCCGCCACGAGGTCGACGTTCAGTTGTGCCACTTGAACTCCTTCATGTCGGTGCACGGGTCTGACGAAGCGCGCCGCGTGCTCGGCCGGTGGGCCGAGCGCGCGGCGCGCTCACGTCGAATCAGACGCCGTACTCCTTCTGGATGCGGGCCCAGTTGCGCTCGAGGTCCTCGAGGCCACCGATGTTGAAGAACGCCTGCTCCGAGATGTGGTCGAACTCGCCGTCCGCGATCTTCTTGAACGCCTCGATGGTCTCCGTCAGCGGAACCGTCGAACCCACGACACCCGTGAACTTCTCGGCCATGTAGGTGTTCTGCGAGAGGAACTGCTGGATGCGGCGCGCACGCGCCACGACCGTCTTGTCCTCCTCGGAGAGCTCGTCCACACCGAGGATCGCGATGATGTCCTGGAGCTCCTTGTTGCGCTGCAGGATCGACTTGACGCGCGTCGCGACGTCGTAGTGCTCCTGGCCCACGTACCGCGGGTCGAGGATGCGCGACGACGAGGTCAGCGGGTCGATCGCCGGGTACAGACCCTTCGAGGCGATCTCTCGCGAGAGCTCGGTGGTCGCGTCCAGGTGGGCGAACGTCGTCGCAGGCGCCGGGTCGGTGTAGTCGTCGGCAGGGACGTAGATCGCCTGGAGCGACGTGATCGAGTGACCACGCGTCGAGGTGATGCGCTCCTGGAGCAGACCCATCTCGTCGGCCAGGTTCGGCTGGTAGCCCACCGCGGAGGGCATGCGCCCGAGCAGCGTGGAGACCTCGGAACCGGCCTGCGTGAAGCGGAAGATGTTGTCGATGAAGAGCAGCACGTCCTGCTTCTGGACGTCACGGAAATACTCCGCCATGGTGAGCGCGGAGAGCGCGACGCGAAGACGCGTGCCCGGCGGCTCGTCCATCTGGCCGAAGACGAGTGCCGTCTTGTCGAAGACGCCCGCCTCCTCCATCTCGACGATCAGGTCGTTGCCCTCACGCGTGCGCTCGCCGACACCGGCGAACACCGAGACACCACCGTGGTTCTGCGCCACACGCTGGATCATCTCCTGGATGAGGACCGTCTTGCCGACGCCCGCACCACCGAAGAGGCCGATCTTCCCACCCTGCACGTACGGCGTCAGGAGGTCGATCGACTTGATGCCGGTCTCGAACATGTTGGTCTTCGACTCGAGCTGGTCGAATGCCGGGGGCTTGCGGTGGATGGGCCAGCGCTCGGTGATCTCGAGCTTCTCGCCCTCCGCGAGGTTGAGCACGTCACCGGTCACGTTGAACACGTGGCCCTTGGTGATGTCGCCGACGGGGACGCTGATCGGCGCACCGGTGTCGGTGACGACCGCGCCACGGACCAGGCCGTCGGTCGGCTTGAGGGCGATCGCACGGATGAGCGAGTCACCCAGGTGCTGTGCGACCTCGAGGGTCAGTCGGAAGGACTTCTCCCCCTCGCCCTGACCGGACAGGTCGATGTCCACGGTCAGTGCGTTGTAGATCTCGGGGATGGCGTCGGACGGGAACTCGATGTCGACGACGGGGCCGATCACGCGGGCGACACGGCCCACGCCGGGTCCGCTCTGGTGCTCGACCTGGGCTTCCACGGTGGTGGCGGTCATTACTGGCCTCGCTTCGCAGGGCCGGAGAGAGCTCCGGCAGGTTCGGTGCAGGTGATGGAGATCGACGTGTTCGTCGTGCGGTACCTCACGACGCCGCCAGGGCGTCGGCACCCGAGACGATCTCGCTGATCTCCTGGGTGATGTCGGCCTGTCGTGCCTGGTTCGCAAGTCGCGTGTACATGCGGACCAGGTCCTCGGCGTTGTCCGTCGCGGTGTGCATCGCGCGCTGGCGGGCAGCCAGCTCCGACGCGGCCGCCTGCAGGAGGCAGCTGTAGATGCGGCTGCGCACGTAGCGCGGCAGCAGTGCGTCGAGGACGGCCTCGGACGAGGGCTCGAAGTCGTAGAGCGGGAGCACGTCGTGCTGGCCCGCGGGAGCGACACCCTCGACGACCTCGAGAGGGAGCATCCGCACGACCCGGGGGCGCTGCGTCACCATGTTCACGAACTGCGTGTACACGATGTGCAGCTCGCCGACGCCACCCTCGTCCGCGGGGGCGAGGAACGCCTCCAGCAGGGTGTCGGCGATGTCGCGGGCGACGTCCGCCGTGGGTGCGTCCGAACCGCCGGTCCAGGACTGGGCGAGCTCACGGTGACGGAACGTGTAGTAGGTCACCGCGCGACGCCCGGCGGCGTAGAGAGCGACCTCCTTGCCCTCGTGCGTGAGGCGCTCGACGAGGCGCTCCGTCTCGCGGATGATCGACGCCGAGTAGGCGCCGGCCATGCCGCGGTCCGAGGCGACCACGAGCACCGCGACACGGTTAGTGTCGGTGCGCTCGGACGTCAGCGGGTGCCGTGTCGTCGAGTGCGTCGCGACCGCCGAGACGGCCTGCGTGATCGCCTGGGCGTACGGGCCGGCCTCGGCGGACCGGGCGCGAGCGCGCCCGATCCTCGACGCCGCGATGAGCTCCTGCGCGCGGAACATCTTCTTCAGGGACTGCGTCGACTTGATCCGCTGCTTGTAGACGCGCTGGGATCCGGCCATGTCAGGACTTCTTCTGCCGGACGATCTGCTCCTGCTCGACGACGACGCCCTCTTCCTCGTCAGCCTCTCCGCCGACGAGCGGCGAACCGTCGCCCTTGAGGAAGCCGTTGCGGAAGTCGTCGACGCCCTGAGCGAGCGCGGACTCGACCTCGTCCGAGAGCTTGCCGGTCGAGGCGATCGTGCCGAGCACGTCCGTGTTGCGGCGCAGGTGGTCGAGCAGCTCGCTCTCGAAGCGGCGAACGTCCTCGAGCGGCACGTCGTCCAGCTTGCCCTTGGTGCCGGCCCAGATCGAGGCGACCTGGTCCTCGACCGGGTACGGCGAGTACTGACCCTGCTTGAGGAGCTCCATGAGGCGAGCACCACGGGTCAGCTGGCCGCGCGAGGCAGCGTCGAGGTCCGAGGCGAACATCGCGAAGGCCTCGAGCGAGCGGTACTGGGCGAGCTCGAGCTTGAGCGTGCCGGAGACCTGCTTCATGGCCTTGACCTGTGCGGCACCGCCGACTCGGGAGACCGAGATACCGACGTCGACCGCGGGGCGCTGGTCCGCGTTGAAGAGGTCCGACTGGAGGAAGATCTGGCCGTCGGTGATCGAGATGACGTTGGTCGGGATGTACGCCGACACGTCGTTCGCCTTGGTCTCGATGACGGGCAGGCCCGTCATGGAGCCGGCACCCAGCTCGTCCGAGAGCTTCGCACAACGCTCGAGCAGACGGGAGTGCAGGTAGAAGACGTCACCGGGGTACGCCTCGCGGCCCGGCGGGCGACGGAGGAGCAGCGACACGGCACGGTAGGCCTCGGCCTGCTTCGACAGGTCGTCGAACACGATGAGGACGTGCTTGCCGCCGTACATCCAGTGCTGGCCGATGGCCGAGCCGGTGTAGGGCGCGAGGTACTTGAAGCCTGCCGGGTCGGAGGCGGGAGCCGCGACGATCGTCGTGTACTCGAGCGCTCCGGCCTCTTCCAGCGCGCCGCGGACGGCGGCGATGGTCGAGCCCTTCTGGCCGATCGCGACGTAGATGCAGCGGACCTGCTTGGTCGGGTCGCCGGTCTCCCAGTTCGCCTTCTGGTTGATGATCGTGTCGATCGCGATCGCGGTCTTGCCGGTCTGGCGGTCACCGATGATCAGCTGGCGCTGACCGCGGCCCACCGGGATCATCGAGTCGATCGCCTTGAGGCCGGTCTGCAGCGGCTCGTGGACCGACTTGCGGTCCATGACGCCGGGGGCCTGCAGCTCGAGGGCGCGGCGGCCCTCGGTCGCGATCTCACCGAGACCGTCGATCGGCTGGCCCAGCGGGTCGACGACGCGACCCAGGTAGCCGTCGCCGACGGCGACCGAGAGGACCTCGCCGGTCCGGCGGACCTCCTGGCCCTCCTCGATCCCGGTGAACTCACCCAGGACGACGACACCGATCTGGCGAACGTCCAAGTTCAGGGCAAGGCCGAGGGTGCCGTCCTCGAAGCACAGCAGCTCGTTGGCCATTGCGCCCGGAAGGCCTTCCACCTGGGCGATGCCGTCAGCGGCAAGGGTGACGCGACCGACTTCCTCGGTCACCGCACCCTGGGGCTCGTAGGACTTCACGAAGCTGTCCAGCGCGGCCCTGATCTCGTCGGGCCGGATCGTCAGCTCAGCCATTGCTCTTCTCCTGTCGTGGCCGCCCCGCGAGGTGCGGGAACGGTCGAACGTTCTTGTCAGTTCGCCGGCTCGGGAGCCGGCAGGGTGTCGACGACACCGGGGGCCGCGAGGACCTCAGTGTTCGGGCGAACAGGTCAGCTGACCAGTCGTCTGCGTGCATCGGCCAGGCGGGAGAGCACCGTCGAGTCGACGACGTCCGCTCCGACCTGGACGCGCAGGCCGCCGAGGACCTCGGGATCCACGGTGACGTTCAGCTGGACTGCCCGGCCGTACGCGCGCTCGAGGAGCGCGGACAGACGGTCCTGCTGTGCCTGGCTGAGCACCGCACCGGTCGTCACCGAGGCGACGAGACGACGACGACGCTGTGCGGCGACCTCCCCGAGCCACACGAGGGTGGCCACGAAGCGACGCCCACGGGGTGCGATGGTCGCGCGCTCCGCGAGGAACTGGGTGACCGGGTCGACCTTGCCCGCGAGCAGCGCGTCGACGAACGCCTTGCGACGAGCGGGGTCCGTGGAGGTCTCGGTGAGGACTCGACGTGCCTCTCGCTCGCCGACGAGCGACCGCGTGATGCGGAACAGCTCGTCCTCGACGCGCTCGAGGGCTCCGCGAGCCTCGGCCGAGGCCAGGATCGCGTCGACGCCGAGGTGCTCGACGGCGTCAGCGATGTCCGCGTCGTGCGCCCAGCGTCCCCGGGCGACGCCCGAGACGAGGTCGACCACACGGCCGTCGAAGCCCTCCCGGAGGAGGTCGGCGGCCAGGGCCGCCTTGTCCTCGCCCGACCGCGACGGGTCGGCGAGGGCGCGACGCAGGGGCACCGAGGCGTCCAGCGCCGCGGCGACGGTGAGGAGCTCCTCGCCCAGGGCGAAGGCTCCTTCGCCCGCCGCACGCAGCACCGGCTCGAAACGCTCCTGAGCCTGCGCGAGGGAGGCTCCGCTCGTCCCGCGCATCAGCCCTCCTTGCCGTTGGCCGCCGCGCTGGCAGCCCCGGCTCCCGCAGCCTCGAGCTCGTCGAGGAAGCGGTCCACGACACGCGACTGACGTGCGGAGTCCTCGAGGGACTCGCCGACGATCTTCGACGCGAGCTGGGTCGCGAGCGTCCCGACGTCGTTGCGCAGCGACACCGACGCCTGCTGGCGCTCGGCCTCGATCTGACGGTGGGCCGTCTCGACGATGCGGGCGGCCTCCTCGCCGGCCTTGACCTTCTGGTCGGCCACGATGGCCGTGCCCTCGGCGCGCGCGTCCTCACGGATCTTCGCGGCCTCGGTACGAGCCTCCTGGAGCTGCTGGTGGTACTCCGCCAGCGCTGCCGCTGCCTCGGCCTGAGCGGACTCCGCCTTGGCCAGGCCACCCTCGATCTTGGCCGTGCGCTCGTCGAGCACCGCCTGGAACTTGGGAAGGACCATCTTGTAGAAGACGACCGCGATGATGATCAGGACGACCGCCGACCAGAAGAGGTCGTACATCGGCGGAAGGAACAGCTGGATGGGGTCGACCTCGCCAGACTCTGCGGCGAGGACCGCCTGGGGGCCGATGGTCGACATCAGAAGATGAAGCCAGCGACGAAGCCGAGCAGGGCGAGGATCTCGACGAAGGCCAGACCGATGAACATGGTGCCGCGGAGCTGGCCGGCGACCTCGGGCTGGCGGGCCATGCCCTCGACCGTCTTGCCGATCAGGATGCCGAGGCCGATGCCCGGGCCGATCGCGGCGATGCCGTAGCCGATGGTGTTGATGCTGCCTTCGACAGCGGCGAGGGTGGTGACGTCCACGGTGTTTCCTTCCGTTGGGCGCCCGGTCGTGCGAACGGGCGTCAGGTGCGTTGCGTCAGGTGGAGCTCAGGGACGGCGCCGACGCCGAGGCGGCGGAACCAGGGTCTGCGGTGCTGGTCAGTGCTCTTCTTCGATCGACATGTTGATGTAGACCGTGGCGAGGAGCGCGAAGATGTACGCCTGCAGGCCGGCGACGAAGACCTCGAAGAGGGTGATCGCGATGCCGCCGGCGAGCGTCAGCGCGCTGATCGCCTTGAGTGCCGGTGCGGCCTCGAGCAGCAGGAAGTTCGTGGCTGCGAAGCACAGGACCAGCATGATGTGGCCGGCGACCATGTTCGCGGTCAGTCGGATGACCAGCGAGGCCGGGCGGATGATCAGGAGCTGGAGCAGCTCGATCGGCGCCAGGATGAAGTAGATCGGGAACGGCACGCCCGGGGGGAACAGGTTCGCCCGGATGTAGCCCCACAGACCGTGCTGGCGGATGCCCGCGGCCCAGTAGGCCACGAAGACCCACAGGGCCAGGAGGATCGCCACGCCGGCGACCGAGGTGCCCGAGAGGTTCAGTCCGGGCACGACACCCGTCAGGTTGAACGCGAGGATCGTCACGAAGATCGTCGTGATCATCGGGACGTAGCGGCGAGCGCGCTCGGTCCCCATGATCTCCTCGACGATGTTCACGCGAGCGAAGTCGAGGACCATCTCGACGCCGTTCTGGAACCTGCCGGGCACGAGCTTGGCGCGCCGGGCCGCGATGAGGAAGATCGCCAGCACGACGATCGTCGCGATCACCCGGATGAGCTGCAACCGGTTGAACTCGAACGGGGTGCCGGCGAAGAGGATGGCGTCGGGGAAGAACTCACCGATCGTCGGCGCGTGGAAGCCGCCTTCGCCTTCTGCTGCGGCAACGAAGGGAGAGGGGGTCGCGAGCGTGAACAGGGTGGACTCCCAGTGGTCGTCGGTTTCCGGGGCCGTGCGCGGGCACGCCGTCGGACCAGGCCTTCATGGATTCGCCGATAGCCTAACGCATGTTCGGACCTTCACAGGTCACTCACGTCCCGCAGACCTGCGTGACGTGGGTCTAGGATGCCCCGGCGATGCCCGCGAGACGCGGGGCCGCGGGCATCCTGCGCCCGCGGCCCGGCGGGCTCGCGACGTCAGGACTTGGGCGTCACGTACGGGATGCGGCCACGGTCGACCGCGCGGTAGTCGAGCAGCGCCGAGCCGATCACTCCCACGAGGAGGACGACGGCGAAGACGACCCGGTCGTAGAACTCGTAGTTCCGCAGGACCGCGAGGACGATCCCGAGCAGCACGATCTTGACGAGCCAGCTGCCCAGCACCACGGCAGCCGTGGTCGTCGGGGTCGAGCGAGCCGTGCGCGCCATGGCGACGATCGTCGTCCCGGAGAACACGAGCGCGATCGCGACACCCATGAGCGCCCCCCACACGCCCGCCGTCCCCGCCAGGAGCGCGCCGAGCGCGACGCCCAGGACGAGCAGCCCGACGAGCAGGATCAGGGTGTCGCGCAGCGCGGTGCGGAACACGGCGCTCACCGCGTCACCGACCGCGTCGGCCGTGACCTCGCCGGGGCGGGCCTCCGAGGTCGGCTGCTCCTGCGGGGTCGTCGGGTCGTCGGCGCCGGGGGGCGTGGGAGTCGTCATCGGGAGGTTCCTTCAGGGTGGGCCGGGCCCGGACGGGCCGGTCGGTGATCAGGATCTGGTACGGGCGGGGCAGTGCTCGGCTCCGAGCCCGTGGCGGGGCTGCGGACGACGGGCGAGGCGCCGCTCGGCACCGCCGTGCGGCGCGGGACGGTCGTCGGGATGCCCTCGGGAGCAGTCACCGCGTCGTCGTCGAGGAACCGGCCACGGGTCCGCAGGGGTCCGAGCGTGAGCAGCAGCGCGATGACGATCGCCACGATCAGCCCGATCGCCACGGTCTCCGCGGGCCACCACACGAGCGTCACGGCACCGAACGCGAAGACCGCGGTCCACAGGTACATGATGATGACCGCGCGGCGGTGGGAGTGCCCCAGCGCGAGGAGCCGGTGGTGCAGGTGGAGCCGGTCCGGGTGGAAGGGCGACTTCCCCGTCCCGACACGGCGGAGCACCGCGAGGACCATGTCGAGCAGCGGGAGCAGGATCACGGCCAGGGGCAGCAGGATGGGGATGAGCGTGCGCTGCTTGCTCGGGTCGACCGCGACACCCGGGTCGATGTTGCCCGTGACGACGATGACCGCCGCGCCGAGCACGAGCCCCAGCACCATGGAGCCCGAGTCCCCCATGAAGATCCGGGCCGGGTAGAAGTTGTGCGGCAGGAACCCGAGGCAGATGCCGACGAGTCCAGCCATGACGAGCGTGGCGAGGTTCGAGTAGTCGGTGGGGCTCGCCGCGACGGTCAGGCTGTACGTGTAGACGAAGTACGCCGTGCCGCCGATCGCGATGAGCCCCGCGGCCAGCCCGTCGAGCCCGTCGACGAAGTTGACGGCGTTCATGACCACGACGACCACGAGCACCGTGACGATGAGCGAGAGCCGGGGAGAGCCGATCGTGAGCCCGCCGATGGGGAACGTCACGAGCTGCACGCCCTGCCAGGCGATGAAGAGCGCCGCGAGCACCTGGCCCGCGAGCTTGGTCATCCAGTCGAGGTCCCAGATGTCGTCGGCGACACCGAGCAGGCACACGATGACCGCACCGCCGACGATGGCCCACGCCTGCTGGTCGGTCGCGAAGACCCCGCTGAGGAAGGGCATCTGGGACGCGAACGTCACGGCGACCACGAGTCCCGCGGTCATCGCGAGCCCTCCCAGGCGCGCCGTCGGGACGGTGTGCACGTCGCGGTCGCGCACCGCCGTGATGGCGCCCGTCCTCGCGGCGACCCAGTAGGCGAGGGGCGTCAGCAGGTACGTGACCGCGGCCGCGATCAGGAGGACGAGCAGATAGACCCTCACCCGTCGTTCGCCTCCGGGTCGCTCGTCGTAGCGGTGGGGACGGTGTCTGTGGACGCTTCGGTCACGTCGCCGGTGGCGGTCGCGCCGTCCGTCGCCGCGACGTCGGCCGTCGCGCCGGCGTCGCCCGGCACCGGAGCCTGCGGCTCCTCGTCGGCCTCCTGGGGCTCCTCGCCGAGCCCGAGAACGGGCGCGATCTCACGCATGCGCTCGAGCGAGACGGCGCCCTCGCGCACGACGCGCAGGTGTGGGCCCGTCGCGTCGACGATGGTCGAGGCCACTCCCCCGGTCGCGTCGCCGCCGTCGAGGTAGACGGTGACCGAGTCCCCGAGCTGCTCCTGGGCCGTGGTCACGTCGAGCGCCGCGGGGCGACCCGTGGCATTCGCGCTCGAGACCGCGAGGGGTCCCGTGCGGCGCAGGAGCGCGAGGGCCGCGGGGTGGTCAGGCATGCGCAGCGCGACCGTCCCGTGCGTCTCCCCCAGGTCCCAGGCGAGCGAGGGCTGGGCGGGCAGGATGATGGTGAAGCCGCCGGGCCAGAACGTCTCGACGAGCGCGCGGGCGTCCGCGGACACGTCCGTCGCGAGGCCGTCGAGGGTCCGCGTGTCCGGGACCAGGACGGGCGGGGGCATCTGCCGTCCGCGTCCCTTCGCGGCGAGCAGGGCCGCGACGGCCTGGGCGTCGAACGCGTCGGCGCCGATCCCGTAGACGGTGTCGGTCGGCAGGACGATCAGCCCGCCGCGCGAGACGGCGTTCACCGCCTCGTCGATCGACGATCCCCAGGCGTTCGGGTCGGTGACGGGGTGCACAGAGCTCACGGTTCTCAGTCTTCCATGTCCGAAGGGTCCGCTTGTGCGGCCGGTGCGTCGCTCGTCGCGCGCACGCGGCGCGCGACGACCATGCGGGGTCTGCCGGTCAGGTCGGCGACGGTCCTGATCTCGTCGAACCCGCCGACCTGGGCAACCATGTCACGGGCGGCCTCGGCCTGGACCTCGGCGTGCTCCATGACGTAGAGGCCGCCGTCGACCAGGAGCCGGGCCGCGGCGAGCGTCACGCCGCGCGGCACCTCGAGGCCGTCGTCGCCCAGCCCGTAGAGCGCGACCTGCGGGTCGTGCAGCGCGACCTCGGGGTCGCGCGGGACGGCGCCCGGCGGGACGTAGGGCGGGTTGGACACGACGACGTCGCACGTCCCGTCGAGGTCGGCGAACGCCGTGCGCGCGTCCCCTCGCACGAGGTGCACGACGGCGCCGCCCGCCGCCCGCGTGCGCGTCACGTTGCGCTCGGCCCAGGCGTGGGCGTCGCGGTCGAGCTCGACCGCGTGCACCTGGACGCCGGGGACCTCGGTCGCGACGGCCAGGGCGATCGCGCCCGAGCCCGTGCACAGGTCCACGACGACGACCGGCGCACCGGGGCGCCGCACGACGACCTCGCGGGCCGCGTCGATCGCGACCTGCGCGACCTGCTCGGTCTCGGGGCGGGGGACGAACACGCCGGGGCCCACGACGAGCTCGAGGTGCCGGAACGGCGCCGAGCCCGTCAGGTGCTGGAGCGGGACGCGCTCGGCGCGGGCCGCGAGGAGTCGGGACAGCTCGTCGAGCACCTCCTGGGCCGTCCGGTCGGCACCCGGTGCGTCCCCGGCCGTCAGCAGCGACGCGACGGGCCGACCGAGCACGGCCGCGGAGACGACCCGTTCGCGCGGCACGCCCGCGACGTGCGCGAGCAGCAGCTCGGCGTCCACGCGCGGGGACTCGATGCCCACCTGTGCCAGACGGGCTGCCGCCTCCCGCAGGAGGCGCGAGACGTCGTCGGGCAGGGCCGGGGGCAGCGCGCGCCCGCCCGTGCCCGGGACCCCGACCGACGTCACGACGCCGCTGCGGCGAGGCGCGCCGCCTCGTCGGCGTCGATGGCCGAACGGATCACGGGCTCCAGGTCGCCGTCGAGCACCTGGTCCAGGTTGTACGCCTTGTAGCCCGTCCGGTGGTCCGCGATGCGGTTCTCCGGGTAGTTGTAGGTCCGGATGCGCTCGGAGCGGTCGACCGTGCGCACCTGGGAGCGGCGCAGGTCGTTCGCGGCGGCCGCCTCCTCCTCCTGGCGCGCGGCCAGGAGGCGGGCACGCAGCACGCGCATGGCCTGCTCGCGGTTCTGGAGCTGGGACTTCTCGTTCTGCATCGAGACCGTGATCCCGGTGGGCAGGTGCGTGATCCGCACCGCGGAGTCCGTCGTGTTGACCGACTGGCCGCCAGGTCCCGAGGACCGGTACACGTCGATGCGCAGCTCGTTCTGGTCGATCTCGATCTCGCCCGCGTCCTCGACCTCGGGGAACACGAGCACTCCCGCGGCCGAGGTGTGGATGCGACCCTGCGACTCGGTCACGGGCACGCGCTGGACGCGGTGGACGCCGCCCTCGTACTTGAGGTTGGCCCAGACGCCGTCCGCGGGGTCCGTGGCGCCCGCTCGCGCCTTGACCGCGACCTGGACGTCCTTGTAGCCGCCGAGGTCCGAGTCCGTGGCCTCGATGATCTCGGTCTTCCAGCCCCGGCGCTCGGCGTAGCGCAGGTACATGCGCAGCAGGTCCCCCGCGAACAGCGCGGACTCCTCGCCGCCCTCACCCGCCTTGATCTCGAGGATCACGTCGCGCCCGTCGTCGGGGTCGCGCGGCACGAGGACCCGGCGCAGCTTCTCGGTCGCGGCCGCGGCCGTCTCCCGGAGCGCGGGCAGCTCGGCGGCGAAGGAAGCGTCCTCGGCAGCGAGCTCGGCCGCGGCCTCGACGTCGTCGGTCGCATCACGCCACGCGCGGTAGGCCGCGACGACCTGGCCCAGCTCGGCGTAGCGGCGCCCGAGCGTGCGCGCCCGACCGGCGTCCGCGTGGACCGCGGGGTCGGCGAGCAGCGACTCGATCTCGGCGTGCTCGGCGAGCAGGTGTTCGACGGCGGCGAAGGACTCGGTCACGAGGGTGTCCTGACGAGAGGGATGGTTAGGGCTGTCTGGCTGCGTGCGGCCGGCGTGGCTGGGTGCGGCTGCTCGGTGCGGGAACCTCCGGCACTCTTGCGCCGGGCACCCGCGCACCGGAAAAGACGACAGCGCCGGTGGAACGAGCACGCCGCCTGCCCCTGGAGAGGTTGGACGGGTGCTCGGACCACCGGCGCTGGAGAGTCGCTACTTGTCGGCGGCCTTCTTGCCGTAACGAGCCTCGAAGCGAGCCACGCGGCCGCCGGTGTCGAGGATCTTCTGCTTGCCCGTGTAGAACGGGTGGCAGGCGGAGCAGACGTCGGACGAGATGCGCCCGGACGTCTCGGTGCTGCGCGTGACGAACGTGGAACCGCAGGTGCAGGTCACCTCGGTCACGACGTACGTGGGGTGGATATCAGCCTTCACAGGACTCTCCTCAGTGGGGTGCCCCCGGGTCGCCTGCCTGGACAGCAGCCGTGAACCGGGGACGGGAAACCAACAGGACATTGTGCCAGACGGGTCCGGCACACGAAAAATCAGCGGGTCGGCCGGCCGTCAGGACGGAGGCCGACCGACCCGCAGGACGGGTCAGACGGCGCGGCCGACCTCTTCGTCGTTGTGGATACCGCCCGGCGTCGTCTTCTGCACCTGGAGCAGGAACTCGACGTTGGACTTGGTCTCCTTGAGCTTGCCAAGCAGCAGCTCGATGGCCTGCTGCTGATCGAGCGCGCCCATCACGCGGCGCAGCTTGTAGACGATGCGGAGCTCGTCCTGCGGCATGAGGATCTCCTCGCGGCGCGTGCCGGACGCGTTGACGTCCACGGCCGGGAAGATGCGCTTGTCCGCGAGCGAGCGGGAGAGCCGGAGCTCCATGTTTCCCGTGCCCTTGAACTCCTCGAAGATGACCTCGTCCATCTTGGAGCCGGTCTCGACGAGCGCCGAGGCGAGGATCGTGAGCGAGCCACCGTTCTCGATGTTGCGCGCCGCGCCGAAGAAGCGCTTGGGCGGGTAGAGCGCCGAGGCGTCGACACCACCCGACAGGATGCGTCCCGAGGCCGGGGCCGCGAGGTTGTACGCACGCGAGAGACGCGTGAGCGAGTCGAGCAGCACCACGACGTCCTGGCCCAGCTCCACGAGGCGCTTGGCACGCTCGATCGCGAGCTCGGCGACGATCGTGTGGTCGGAGGCCGGACGGTCGAAGGTCGAGGCGATGACCTCGCCCTTGACCGTGCGCTCCATGTCGGTGACCTCTTCGGGTCGCTCGTCCACGAGCACGACCATGAGGTGGACCTCAGGGTTGTTCGTCGTGATCGCGTTCGCGATCTGCTGCATGATGATCGTCTTGCCGGCCTTGGGCGGCGCGACGATCAGGCCACGCTGGCCCTTGCCGATCGGGGCGACGATGTCGATCACGCGCGGGGTGAGGCGACCGACCTCGCCCGTCTCCAGACGCAGACGCTCCTGCGGGTAGAGCGGGGTGAGCTTGTTGAACTCGGCGCGGTTGCGCGCGGCCTCGGGGGCCATGCCGTTGACCGAGTCGAGACGGACCAGCGCGTTGAACTTCTGGTTGCGCGGCCCCGTCTGCTGGAAGCTCTCACCGTCGCGGGGCTGACGCACCGCACCCATGATCGCGTCGCCACGGCGCAGTCCCGCCTTCTTGACCTGGCCGAGCGAGACGTAGACGTCGTTCGGTCCGGGCAGGTAGCCGCTCGTGCGCACGAACGCGTACTGGTCGAGGACATCGAGGATGCCCGCGACGGGCAGCAGGACGTCGTCCTCGGTGACCTCGATCTCGTCGAGGCCCGCGACGTCGATGTTCCCGCCACGCGTGCGTCCGCGCTTGCGGTCGCGGTCGCGGTTGCGGTCACGGCCCCGACGGCGGCGTCCGCCGCGCTCGTCGTAGTCGTCGCCGCCCTGCTGGTCGCGCTGACCCTGCTGACGGTCGGCGCGCTGGCCACCCTGCTGGCGGTCGCCCTGCTGGTTGCCCTGCCCCTGCTGACGCTCGGAGCGCTGGCCACCCTGCTGGCGGTCGCCCTGCTGGTTGCCCTGCGCCTGGTCGCGCTGACCCTGCTGACGCTCGCCGCCCTGGCGGGCAGCGCCCGCCTCGGGAGCCGTCTCACGAGCCTGCTCGGCCTCGCCGCCGCGCGGGGCACCGGCGCCCCGACCGGAACGACGCGAACCACGCTCGGAGCCCGTGACGAGACCGACCGCGGCGGCGGCGCGCGCGGCGCGCTCGTCGGGGGTCTCGCCGGCGACCGAACGGTCGCCGCCGTCGCGGGCCGCACGCGCGGTCTGCTCGAGCAGCGGGGCGATGATGTCGGCAGCCTTGTCGCTGCTCTCGCCCTTGCCGGCGCGCTCGGCGCGTGCGCCTCGCTCGCGGCGAGGACGCTCGATGTTCTCGGTCGCCTGACGTGCGGGCGCCTCGACGGCGGGCAGCACGACCTTCTCGGCCGAGGTGTCCCTCTCCGGCGCGCGACGCGCAGGAGTGGACGCTCCGGCGGGGCGCCCGGAGGCGCTCGTCTCGCCGGAGGTGGAACGGATGACGTCGACAAGATCGCTCTTGCGCATCTTTGACGTGCCCTTCACACCGAGCTGCGAGGCGAGTGCCTGCAGCTCGGGGAGGCGCAGCGTCGAGAGTGCGCCTGCACGGGCGGTGTCGGTGGTGTCTGTCACGAAGGACCCTTCCCCTCGTTTGCGCCCACTTGCTCTGTGCGAAGGGTGGGCCGCGGGTGATCGACGCTCGGCACGTGACGGCCGGAACGCAGTGGAACCACGCGTCAGTGGTACGACGACGTCAGCTGACGTGGGCTGGATTGCCTTCTCGCGGGGTGTGTGAGGCGCAGTCAGTCGTTGCTCTGCCGATGCCCGGGGACTCGGCGGAGATTCGTCGAGGAATCACCGAGGCATCATCACGAACCTGCGAAGGCTCAATGGATTCTACCATCCGTAGCCCCTGCGAACACCAGTCGCCGCACCGTTCAGCGCGTCGGTCGACGAGCCGGCAGGCGCGCGGACCGCCGGTCGCCCTGCACGGCGGTCAGCGCAACCGTGCGGACAGGCCCGCGCTGCCCACGACCCGCTCCGAGCGGACGCCCTCCTGGTCGATGCCCGGACGGTAGGCACGCCACAGGTCCGGGCCTTCCAGCAGCTCTCGCAGCACCCCGTCGGCGTGCTCGCGATCCTGCGCACGCCCCAGGAGCAGGACGGTCGGACCGGCGCCCGAGATGGTCGCCGCGAGCCCGTCCAGACGCAGCGCGCGCACGAGCTCCCACGACGCCGTCATGACGCCCGCGCGATACTCCTGGTGGAGTCGGTCCTCGGTGGCCTCGAACAGGTGCTGGGGCGAGCGTGTCAACGCGTCGACGAGCAGCGCCGAGCGACCCGCGTTGAGCGCCGCGTCGGCGTGCGGGACGGTCTCCGGCAGCACACCGCGAGCACGGCTCGTGGCGAGCCGCGTCGAGGGGACCAGGACCGTGGCCTCGATGTCCGGGTGGACGTCGAGGCGCACGGCGTGCGCACCCTCGCGTCCCTCGACCGTGCTGGTCCAGGCGATCGTCGCGCCGCCGTAGATCGCAGGCGCCGCGTTGTCGGGGTGCCCCTCGAACTCGGTCGCGAGCTGCAGGACCGCCGCGTCGTCGAGCGCCGCAGGGTCCGCGACGAGCGCCCGGGCCGCCGCGATGCCCGCGACCACCGCGGCCGCGGACGAACCGAGCCCCCGTCCGTGCGGGATCGCGTTGGTACAGGTCAGGTGGAGCCCGGTCTGAGGAGCCCCGACGAGCTCGAGCGCCGCGCGCAGCGCGCGCACCACCAGGTGCCGCTCGTCCCCCGGGACCTCGCCGGCCCCCTCGCCCTCTACGTCGACGACCACGTCGCCGTTCCCCAGGGCACGGACCTCGAGCACGTCGTAGCGTGCGAGCGCCAGGCCCAGGGCGTCGAACCCGGGCCCCAGGTTCGCGCTCGTGGCAGGCACGCGCACGCGCACATGGTCGGCTCCGAGCTGCATCGCGGTGACCTCTCGTCAGGTAAGGGGTGGGGAGGCTGCCGTGCCTGCCTCGCCCCGGCTCACGGCCGGGGCGAGGAACAGGACGAGCGGGGGTGGGAGGTGCTCAGCCGAGCTGGAGCGCGTCGGCGATCGAGACGACGTCGGCGCTGACCCGGATCGGGGTCACGTCTGCGCCGTCGAGCGTCTTGAGGGCCCACTGCGGGTCCTTGAGGCCGTGGCCCGTGACCGTCACGACGATGCGGGCTCCGGCCGGGACGAGGCCACGCTCGGCGCGCGAGAGGATGCCCGCGACACCCGCCGCCGAGCCGGGCTCGACGAACACGCCGGCCTCGGCCGACAGGATGCGGTGCGCGGCCAGGATCTGCTCGTCGGTCACTGCCTCGATGACGCCGCCCGACTCGTCGCGCGCGGCCTCCGCCTGCGCCCACGACGCGGGGTTGCCGATCCGGATCGCGGTCGCGATGGTCTCGGGGTGCGTGATGGGGTGGCCCGCGACGATCGGGGCCGCGCCGGCGGCCTGGAAGCCCCACATGATCGGGGTCCTGGTGCTGACCGCAGGCAGGTGGGCCCCCGGCGCGTCCGGGGCACCCAGGCCTGCGTACTCCCGGAAGCCCTTCCAGTACGCGGTGATGTTGCCCGCGTTGCCCACGGGCAGCGCGTGGATGTCCGGGGCGTCGCCCAGCGCGTCGACGATCTCGAACGCGCCTGTCTTCTGGCCCTCGATGCGGTCGGGGTTCACGGAGTTCACGAGCTCGACCGGGTAGGCCTCGGCGAGCTTGCGCGCCGCGACCAGGCAGTCGTCGAAGTTGCCGTCGACCTGGAGCAGCTTGGCGCCGTGCGCGATCGCCTGGCTCAGCTTGCCCATCGCGATCTTGCCGTCCGGGACCAGGACGGCGCAGACCATGCCGGCCTTGGTCGCGTACGCGGCGGCCGACGCCGACGTGTTGCCCGTCGACGCGCACACGACGGCCTTCGCCCCGCGGCCCGCGGCCGAGGAGATCGCGGCCGTCATGCCGCGGTCCTTGAACGAGGCGGTCGGGTTCATGCCCTCGACCTTGAGGAAGACCTGGGCCCCGGTCCGGGCCGAGAGCGCGGGCGCCTCGACGAGGGGCGTGCCGCCCTCGCCGAGCGTCACGATGCGCTCCTGGACGTGGGCGGGCAGGCGGTCGGCGTACTCGGCGATGATGCCTCGCCACTGGTGGGCCATCAGGCTCCCTCGACTCTCAGGACGGACGTGATCTCTTGGACGGGTTCGAGCTCCGCGATCGCGTCGACCGTCGCGGCGAGCGCGGCCTCCGCAGCGGCGTGGGTCGTGATGACCAGGTGGGCGACGCCGGTCGCCCCGGCGGCCTCCGCACCGTCCGCGCCGGGGACGGAGGGCTCCGACGGCTGGCGGACGGCCTCGATCGAGACCCCCTTCGAGGCCAGGACCTGGGCCACCTGGGCCAGGACGCCGGGACGGTCGTCGACCGCGAGGCGCACCTGGTAGCGCGTGATCGCGGTGCTGGCCGGCAGGATCGGCAGGGCCGCGTAGGTGGACTCCTCGGGGCCCTTGCCACCCAGGACGCGGTGCCGGGCCGCCGACACGACGTCGCCCAGCACGGCCGAGGCCGTCGGGGCACCGCCCGCGCCGCGGCCGTAGAACATGAGCTCGCCCGCGGCGTCGGCCTCGACGAACACCGCGTTGAAGGCTCCCCGGACCCCGGCGAGCGGGTGGGTGAGCGGCACGAGCGCGGGGTGGACTCGCACCGAGACACCGTGCGCGCCGTCCTCGCCCATGACGGACTCCGCGATGGCGAGCAGCTTGATGACGTGACCGGTCTGCGCGGCCCACGCGACGTCGTCGGCCGTGATGCTCGTGATGCCCTCGCGGGCGACGTCCTCGAGCGAGACGCGCGTGTGGAACGCGAGGCTCGCGAGGATCGCGGCCTTGGCCGCGGCGTCGAAGCCCTCGACGTCGGCCGTGGGGTCGGCCTCGGCGTAGCCGAGGTCCTGGGCCTGCTCGACCGCGGCGTCGAACGACATGCCCGTGCTGGCCATCTGGTCCAGGACGTAGTTCGTGGTGCCGTTGACGATGCCCAGGATGCGGCGCACGTGGTCGCCTGCGAGCGACTCGCGGACGGGGCGGACGATCGGGATGGCTCCCGCGACGGCTGCCTCGAAGTAGATGTCGACGCCCGCGGTGTCCGCGGCCTTGTAGAGCGTGGGGCCGTCCTCGGCGAGCAGCGCCTTGTTGGCGGTCACCACCGCGGCGCCCGACTCGATCGCGCGCAGCAGCAGCGTGCGGGCGGGCTCGATCCCGCCCATGACCTCGATGACGATGTCGGCGCGCGCGACGAGCCCTTCGGCGTCCTCCGTGAGGAGCGAGCGGTCGACCGACGCGGCGAGCGGGCGGGGCGCGGACGCGTCGCGCACCGCGATCCCCACGAGCTCGAGCGGCGCCCCGACGCGCGAGGCCAGGTCCGCCGCCTGCTGCGTCAGCAGCCTGGCCACCTCGGACCCCACGACGCCGCACCCGAGCAGCGCGACGCGCAGCGGACCTTGCTCCTGCTGGCTGGCTCCCACGAAGCTCCTCCTCCATCACCCCGGCCCGCACGGTCAGCGGTGCCGTCGTTCTCGGCCCCTGCCGGACGCGGTCGCGTCGGAGGTGGCCGCTCGGTCCGGACGGGTCCCGACGCCGCGCGCCGCTTCCCGACCGGTCGATCCCGAGCGTGTCGATCCTCGCTCTGCTGCCCGGATCCTGGGCGCCCGTCTCAGGATACGGGTGCCAGGCACGGGCCCGGCGAGAGCCGCCGGCTAGCCCAGGTCGAGCGCGAGCAGGTCGTCCTCGGTCTCCCGACGGACCAGGACCCTGGTCTCGCCGTCGGTCACCGCCACGACCGGAGGCCGGGGCACGTGGTTGTAGTTCGAGGCCATCGAACGCCCGTAGGCACCCGTCGCCGGGACGGCCAGCAGGTCGCCCGCCCGGACGTCCCCCGGCAGGAGCACGTCGTGGACCACGATGTCACCGCTCTCGCAGTGCTTGCCGACCACGCGCGCGAGCACGGGCTCGGCGTCCGAGAGCCGGTTCGCGAGCTCGGCGTGGTAGGCCGCGCCGTACAGGGAGGGGCGGATGTTGTCGCTCATGCCACCGTCGATCGAGACGTAGGTCCGCACGAGGGTCTCGTCGCCGGCCACGCCGGCAGCGGCCTCCGAGCCGACCCGCACGGGCTTGACCGTGCCGACCGTGTAGAGCGTCAGGCCCGCAGGCCCGACGATCGCCCGGCCCGGCTCGATCGAGAAGCGCGGCAGGGGTGTCCCCAGGTCCGCGGACGAGGCCGCGACCGAGGCCGCCACGTCCTTCGCGATGCGGTCCGGGTCGAGCGCGACCTCGCCCGGCAGGTAGGCGATGCCGTACCCGCCACCCAGGTCCACCTCGGGGACGAGGAAACCCGTGCGCGCAGCGAGCGCCGCGCGGAGCTCGAGGACCTTGCGCGCCGCGACCTCGAAGCCCGAGGGGTCGAGGATCTGCGACCCGATGTGCGAGTGGATGCCGAGCAGCTCGAGCTCGGGGTGCGCGAGCACCGCGAGGAGCGCGGTCATGGCCGGGCTGTCCTCGTCCTGCGCACCCGGGGCCGTCGCGCCCTGGCCACCGGTCGCGAGCGACAGCCCGAACTTCTGGTCCTCGTGCGCGGTCGAGATGTACTCGTGCCCGCCCGCGTGCACGCCCGTGGTCACGCGGATCATGACGGGGGCCGGAGCCCCGCCGCGTGCGCGCGACGCAGCGGCCACGCGCTCGACCTCGGCGAGCGAGTCGACGATGATCCGGCCCACGCCCGCGTCGAGCGCGCGCGCGATCTCCGCGTCCGACTTGTTGTTGCCGTGCAGGCCGATGTGCTCGCCGGGCACGCCCGCGCGCAGCGCGACCGCGAGCTCGCCACCCGTCGCGGTGTCGACGCGCAGCCCCTCGGAGTGGACCCAGCGGGCCACGGCGACCGACAGGAACGCCTTGCCCGCGTAGTACACGTCGACGCCCGCGCCGACCTCGGCGAACGCTGCCTCGAACGCACGGCGGTAGGACCGCGCCCGCTCGCGCAGGTCGGCCTCGTCGAGCACGTAGGCCGGGGTCCCCTGGGCGACCGCGAGCTCACGCACGTCGACCCCCGCGACGCTCAGCGCGCCGTCGGGCCCGCGGCGCACGCCGCTCGACCACGGCTCGCCCGGCACGAAGGTGCCGGTCGGCGAGAAGGCGGGCGGCGTCGTCGGGCCTGCCGACGCGCTCACATGCGCTCCGGAGCGGACACGCCCAGCAGGCCCAGACCGTTGGCGAGGACCTGACGCGTCGCGTCGTTGAGCCACAGGCGCGTGCGGTGCACGTCCGTGACCTCCTCGTCGCCCAGCGGCGTCACGCGGCACTCGTGGTACCAGGAGTGGTAGTCGCCCGCGAGAGCCTCGAGGTAGCGCGCGACGCGGTGCGGCTCGCGCAGCTCGGCCGCCTGGGCGACCACGCGCGGGAACTCGGTGAGCGCACCGAGCAGGACCGACTCGGTCTCGTGCGTCAGGAGCGACGGGTCGAACGCGTCGCTCCCGTCCTCACGGAACCGCGAGACCCCGTGCGCCTCCGCGTTGCGCGCGACGTTCGCCGTGCGGGCGTGCGCGTACTGCACGTAGAAGACGGGGTTCTCGTTGGTCGCCCTGGACAGCAGGTCGAGGTCCAGGTCGATGCTCGAGTCGGTCGAGGAGCGCGCGAGCGAGTAGCGCGCGGCGTCCACGCCCACGGCGTCGACCAGGTCCTCGAGCGTCACGACGGTCCCGGCACGCTTGGACATGCGGACCGGCTGGCCGTCCTTGACCAGGTTGACCATCTGGCCGATGAGAATCTGGAGGTTCTTGCCCGGCTGGTCGCCGAACGCCGCGCAGACGGCCATCATGCGGCTCACGTACCCGTGGTGGTCCGCGCCGAGCATGATGATGACGTCGTCGAAGCCGCGCTCGCGCTTGTCGAGGTAGTACGCGATGTCGCCCGCGATGTACGCGGCCTCGCCGTCCGACTTGATGATGACGCGGTCCTTGTCGTCACCGAAGTCGGTCGTGCGCAGCCAGGTCGCGCCGTCGGCCTCGAACACGTGGCCGCCCTCGCGCAGGCGCTCGACCGCGCGCTCGACCGCGCCCGACGCGTGCAGCGAGTCCTCGTGGAAGTACACGTCGAAGTCGACGCCGAAGTCGTGCAGCGCGGCACGGATCTCGTCGAACATGCGCTCGACGCCGCGCGCCCGGAAGACCTCCTGGGCCTCGGCGTCGGGCAGCGTGCGCGGGTCCGGGTCGCCCGCCGCGATCGCGTCGGCGATCACGGCCTCCGCGATGTCCGAGATGTACTGGCCGCCGTAGCCGTCCTCGGGAGCGGGCTCACCCTTGGCGCGCGCGAGCAGCGAGCGCGCGAAGCGGTCGATCTGCGCGCCGTGGTCGTTGAAGTAGTACTCGCGCTCGACCACTGCCCCCGAGGCCTGCAGCACTCGCGCCAGCGAGTCGCCGACCGCGGCCCAGCGCACGCCACCGATGTGGATGGGGCCCGTGGGGTTCGCCGAGACGAACTCGAGGTTGATGCGCGTGCCGGCCTCGGAGTCGTTGTTCCCGTAGGTCGCGCCCTGGGCGAGGATCGTGCGGGCGAGCTCGCCCGCGGCGGCCGCGTCGAGCGTGATGTTCAGGAAGCCCGGGCCTGCGATGCCCACGGACTTGATGCCCGGGTGCGCGGCGAGGCGCTGCGCGAGGTCCTCGGCCAGGACGCGCGGGGCGACGCCGGCCTTCTTCGCGAGCTGCAGCGCGACGTTCGTGGCCCAGTCGCCGTGCTCGCGCTGGCGGGGTCGCTCGACGTGGACCGACGCGGGGACCGCGTCGGCGGGCAGGGCGAGGGTGCCGTCGGCGACGGCGGAGGCCAGGGCAGCGCTCAGCGCTTCGGAGAGCTCGTTGGGGGTCACCCGACGATTCTAGCGAGGGACGCCAGGGCTTTGCGTCGCCGTCCGCGGCGGGCGGTCGGGCGGCCACGGGTGCGTGCTGCGGCGTCGCCGCGCTGCCCCGTCCCACCGGCCCGACGGCGTCGCCCGCCGCGCGTCGTGGGCCTCCCGGGGCGTCACTCCCCCGTGCGCGTCCTGCGTCCCCACGAGTCCTCGATCATCGACGGGCGGCAGCCCGCGACCGCGGCGACGAGGATCACCACGAGCGTGCCGAACAGGAAGACGAACGTGCTGGTCCACGTCCCGCTGCGCCCGTAGAGGATCCCCGCGGTCAGCGGCCCGGCCCCCGCGACGAGGTAGCCGACGCCCTGCACGAACCCGGACAGCGCGACGGCCCCGGCCGAGGTGCGGCTGCGCAGGTTGATGAGCGCGAGGCCCAGCGGGAACGTCGACGCCCCGAGCCCCGCGAGGACGACCCACACCCACGTGGCGGGACCGGCCTGGACCCCCATGAGCCCGGCGTAGCCGACCGCGAGCATCGCGACGAAGAGCACGACCAGCAGGTACGGGTTGCGCATCCGGGCCGCGAGCAGCGGCGTGACGATCGACATGGGCATGCCGACGAACGCGTAGAGCGCGAGCGCGCTCGCCGCGACGGGCTCGGACATGCCCGAGTCGATCAGGACGTGCGGCAGCCACGCGAACATCACGTAGGTGTTGAGCGAGTTGAGCCCGAACATGACCGCGATGCCCCACGCGAGCGGGCTGCGCCAGGCGCGACCCTCGTGGCGGTGGCGCCCGTCGAGGCCCACGGTGTGCTCGGGCGAGTGCTCGAGCACCGACGCGAGCTCGGCCCGGGCGCGCGCCGAGCGCGCGATGACGACGGTCCACGGCACGGCCGCGAGCAGCCCCACGAGCGCCCACCCGCCCAGTGCCGGACGCCAGCCCAGCGAGGACGCCATGCCGACCACGAGGAGGGGCGGGATCGCGGTGCTCAGCGAGAGCGTCACGGTGTAGGCGGCGGTCACGGCCCCGATGCGGTCGGGGAAGTACCTCTTGACGAGCGGCGGGAGCAGCACGTTGCCCATGCCCATGCCCGCGAGCGCCACCGCGGTCCACACGAGGAAGCCGGGGGCCGACGTCGAGACGGAGCGGAGGATCTCGCCGACCGCGCTGATCAGGAGCGCTGCGACGAGCGTGGGCTCGAGCCCGAACCGGCGGGAGAGAGCGGGCACGAGCGAGCCGAAGACGGCGAACGCGATCACGGGGACCGTGCCGAGCAGCCCCGCAAGCTGGTCGCTCAGGTCGATGTCGACCCGGACGACGTCGAGGATCGGGGAGACCGCGGCGACGGCGATCCGCAGGTTGAACGCGGCGAGGACGATCCCGGCGAGGACGACGAACCGACCTCTCCACGGCCGGAGGGTGCTGTCGGGGGTCGAGCTCGAGTCCTGGCGATCCACTCAAGGAGGGTACGCACCGGTCGCCCCGGGCATCCGTCCCGAGGGGGCTCCTGGGGAGGTGAGTCCGGTCACCCCGCCCTGACGGGAGGGCAGAACCTGCAGATCCGGGCAGGTGGGAGCACGAACCCGTCGGAGGCTGGTAGTCTCGTGCACCGTGCCGGATGCTCGTCAGAGCGAACGCATGTTGCCCTCGTAGCTCAGTGGATAGAGCGTCTGCCTCCGGAGCAGAAGGTCGTAGGTTCGAGTCCTATCGAGGGCACCGCAGACCAAGCCCCTGGACCCTCGGGTCCGGGGGCTTCGTCGTGCCCGGGACCACCGAGCCCACCACCCGGGTGGTCCCTGCCCCGCCGGCACCCGTGTAACGTCCGCACTACTGGGCCACCGTGGTCTCGTTGACGGGACAAGCGTGACAACAGCATCGAACGACTCCATCCTGGGCCTCCTCGGAGCGTCACGGAAGCCCGACGAGCGCAGGCTCCCCCTCCATCCGGACCACCTCGAACGGATCGCACCCGGGCTGCGGGCCCGGATCGTCGTCGAGCGCGGCTACGGCGAGCGCTTCGGGGTGAGCGACGAGCAGATCGCGCCCTGGGTGCGAGCGCTGGGCACGCGCGCCGAGGTCGTCGAGGCCGCCGACGTGGTCCTGCTGCCCAAGCCGCAGCTCGAGGACCTGGAGGACCTGCGACCCGGCCAGACCCTCTGGGGCTGGGCGCACTGCGTCCAGGACCGTGAGCTGACGCAGCTCGCGATCGACAAGAGGCTCACGCTCGTCGCGTTCGAGGCCATGCACCACTGGGCCGCCGACGGCGGGTTCGGCCTGCACGTCTTCCACAAGAACAACGAGATGGCCGGCTACTGCTCGGTGCTGCACGCGCTCGAGCTGTGCGGCTCGACGGGCGACTACGGCCGGCGCCTGACCGCGGTCGTGATCGGGTTCGGCGCCACGGCGCGCGGGGCCGTCACGGCGCTCAACGCGCACGGCATCCACGACGTCCGCGTGCTGACCAACCGCCGGGTCGCCGCTGTCGCCGCGCCCATCCACTCGGCGCAGATCGTCCAGTTCGACCACGACGACGAGCCGTACCTCAGCGAGGTCCTCACCGACGAGGGCCGCCTCCCGCTCGCGCCGTTCCTCGCCGAGAGCGACATCGTCGTCAACTGCACGCTCCAGGACCCCAACGCGCCCCTGCTGTACCTGCGCACCGAGGACCTGGGCGCCTTCCGGCCCGGCAGCCTGATCGTCGACGTCTCGTGCGACGACGGCATGGCGTTCGACTGGGCGCGCTCCACGACGTTCGCCGAGCCGCTCGTCACCGTCGGCGAGAGCATCAACTACTACGCGGTCGACCACAGCCCGTCCTACCTGTGGAACTCGGCGACCTGGGAGATCAGCTCTGCCGTGCTGCCGTTCCTCCCGGCCGTCATGGCCGGACCCGCGGGCTGGGACGAGAACGAGACGGTCCGCCGCGCGATCGAGATCCGCGACGGGGTGGTCCTCAACCCGGCGGTGCTCGAGTTCCAGCACCGCGAGGCCGCGTACCCGCACCGCCCGGTCACGGACCCCGCGTGAGCGAGCGCGTACGGTATGTCCCATGACCGACGGCGGTAACGGAGACTTCGAGTTCGAGCGTCGCTTCCTCGTGAAGGACGTCCCGGTCGACCTGCTCGACGCGCCTGCCCTGATCGTGCAGAGCTACTTCCTGGCGCAGGACGGCTACGCGATCCGCCTGCGGGTCCAGGCGAGCGCGACCGACGCGACGCTCGCCGCAAGCACCTCCCCGCTGCACGTCCTGGACGAGCACTCGTTCGACTTCTGCGCACTCACGGTCAAGGGCCCCACGAACGGCGGCACCCGGTACGAGGCCGAGCGCGAGATCGACGTCAACGTCGGGGTCGAGATGATCCGGCGCGGCGGCGGTCGCATCGTCAAGACGCGCTACTCGGCCTGGTTGGGCGCGGACGGCTGGGTCATCGACGTGTTCGGCGGCGCCAACCATCCCCTGGTCATCGCGGAGTGCGAGCGCTCGGGGCCGGTCGTGGACCTGCAGATCCCGTCGTTCTGCCTCACCGAGATCACCGACGACCGCCGCTTCTCCAACGACTACCTCTCGCACACCCCGTACTCGGGGTGGGCGGCCTCCTTCGCGGCCGAGCTCGCGGTGTCCGGGCCGCGCTTCCGCCAGGACTTCGGGCACAACGCACGCCTGCCCGGCGAGTAGCCGGGCAGGCCAGGGCGACGGCGCCTGGGCCGCGCACGGGGCGAGCGCGGCCCGTGCACGGACCTTCGCCGCTCAGGGCACGTCGTCCGCGACCGGTCCGCGGTCACCGACGGGTGCGGTCCCCAGGCCGCGCGCGTAGTAGACCCACGGGAACCAGGTCCCGATCCGCTCCCACCCCTCGGCCTCGAGCCCGAACCTGCTCGCCCCCAGGACGTAGACGCGCTTGTGCTCCCACTGCTGGGTGGTCCGCTCGATGGTGTGGAACGCCGCACCGAACCCGATCGAGCGCCACCCGTGCCGCCCGTAGGCGTCGAGCGCGGCCATCTCGGTCACGGCCGTGACGGGGGCCAGGGTCCGGGTGTCCCCGGGGACGGCCCCGGCGACCAGGTCGCCCACGAGGCCCGGGGCCCCGTCACCAGGGCCGGCTGGTCGCCCGAACCGCTGCTGGGCCGCCTGTCGCGTGATACCGAGGGCCGACCCCACGGCCTCCCAGCTGTGCCCCGCGGAGCGGGCCGACGACACGGCCGTCGCGAGCAGCTCCTCGGTCGCGAGGTGGGCGCGGGCCGTGAGGGCGACGAGCTCGAGGTGCGCGGCGGGCTGGGTCGCGATGCGGTCGCCGATACCGGGGTCCGCGGCCGCCACGGCCTCGGCGAGCAGGTCGTCGAGCGACCGGGGGTCGCGCGGTTCGAGGCTGCCCCAGGCGGGTGCGCCGCTCACCGCGCGCGGCTCTCGTCGATGCCCGACGCCGGAGCGCCGGTCGGGCCTTCTGCTCGCCTGTTCACCATGCGTCAACCCTGGCTTGACACCACTGTCCTGTCAAGAGGTAGTTGACACTCCGGCTCGGTGCGGGACCGGCGGGGACACGCCGTCGGGCCGTCCCCCGCGCCTCCCCGCCCACCCGGGCGGAGAATGCAGGGCATGGACGAGGCCGTCGTACTCCTGGTCATCACCGGTGCCCTGGCCGTCACGGCCGTCGCGCGGCACTGGGACCTGCCCGCTCCCCTCCTGCTCGTCGTGGTGGGCCTGGGCGTCTCCCTGATCCCCGTGGTCCCCCACATCGAGCTGCCCCCCGAGGTGCTGCTGGGCATCATCCTCCCGCCGCTGCTCTTCTCGGCGGCCAACGGGAGCTCGTACCAGGACTTCCGCACGTCGCTCAACGCGATCGTGCGCCTGGGCGTCGGGCTCGTGGTCGTCACGGCGCTCGCCGTGGCCTGGGTCGCGACGATCCTGCTCCCCGACCTCCCGTTCGCCGCGGCGCTCGTCCTGGGCGCCGTGGTCGCCCCGCCCGACGCGGTCTCGGCCGCCGCGGTCGGCCGGCGGCTCGGCCTGCCCCGCCGCGTCATGACGCTCCTGGGCGGCGAGAGCCTCATCAACGACGCGACCTCGCTCACGCTCTACAAGGTCGCCCTCGCGGGGGTCGCGACGGGAGCCTGGGTGTGGACCGAGGGCATCGGGGTCTTCGCGCTCGCGGTCGTGGTCGGCGTGGGGATCGGGCTCGTCATGGGCATCGGCATGCACGCCGCCCGGCTACGGCTCGCCGACCCGCTCCTGACGAGCGTCGCAGGCATCATCCTCCCGTTCGCGGCCTACTGGATCGCCGAGGAGCTCAGCGGCTCGGGCGTGCTCGCGGTCGTGGCCGCAGGCCTCTACCTGGGGCACACCGCGCCGACCGCGGGCTACGAGACCCGTCTCGTCGAGGAGCCGCTGTGGGACAGCCTCGACCTGCTGCTCGAGGCCATCACGTTCGCGCTCATCGGCCTCCAGCTCAAGTTCGTGGTCGAGACGGTCGTGACGTCCGACGAAGGGCTCCGCACGGCCGTCTGGGTGTCCCTCGCCGCCCTCGCGGTCACCATGGCGATCCGTCCCGTGTACGTGTTCGCCACGTCCTGGCTCGACCGCGTGCACCTGCCCGGGTCCAAACGTTCCCGGGCCGACGAGCTCGGCTGGCGCGAGTCGCTCGTGGTGTCGGCGGCCGGGATGCGCGGCGTCGTGACGCTCGCCGCCGCGGCCGCCATCCCCGTGACGCTCGGCGGCGCCGAGTTCCCCGGCCGTGCCACGATCCAGCTCGCGGCCTTCACGGTAGCGATCGGCACCCTCCTGCTCCAGGGCGTGACCCTCCCCTGGGTCATTCGGAGGCTGGGGGTCGGCGGGGAGGACGAGGCCGCGAGCGACGCCGCGGAGGAGGCGCGCGTCCGACGCCTCATGGCCGAGGCCCAGGCCGAGGCCATCTCGCGCGCCACGAAGGCATGGGCTCCCGCGATCGGCGAGGAGAAGGCCGAGGCGACGCGTGCGGCCATGTCCGCCGCGATCCTGGGCCGCGCCCAGGCCGCGGCCCGGCTCCTGTCCCCCGAGTCCGAGGCCGAGGAGCCGGTCGAGTTGGTCCCGGTCCGCGCTCACCCCACGGGCGGTCGCGCCTATCCCGTGGCCCGGCCCGGCGACGGTTCGGAGGACCTGCGCCGGCTCAACGCCCTGCGTGCCGACATGAACAGGGCCCAGCGTCAGGTGCTCGTCGACGAACGGGACGCGGGTCGCCTCAACGAGGCCGTGATGCGCAGGATCCTGCGCGAGCTGGACATCGAGGCCGAGGCGCTGGCCGAGTCGTGGGTCAACCGGATCTGACGGCCCGCGCGCGGGAGTGTCCGTCACGGGCACGCGGCGGGCGCACGGCACGCGCCGCTCAGGCGGGACGGCTCAGGTGAGGCCGCCGAGCGCGACGACGCCCTCGGTGAACTCGAAGTGCCACGGCTCGTACGCTCCGCCGCCGCCGCGCTTGGCCCACGAGGGGTTGGCCCAGCCGTACAGCTCGCCGTTCTTGTTGATCCAGGAGTAGACCTCCCGGTTGCCCGTCTCGGTCGAGCACAGGTCGATCGCCAGGCCCCAGCCGTGGAACGACGTGCCCGGCTTGGCCGCGAAGCCGCCCCGCGTGCCCTTGAGCGAGACCTGGGACGCCAGGGTCCGGTAGCTCGACACGAGGCAGATGTCCCGACCGAACGTCGCGCGGAACGACTCGTTCATGGCGGACAGCGCGACCGCGGCGTCCGGACGCAGCGACTCGCCCGCCTGCCACAGGTCGCACAGCTCGTGCCCCGTGAGCTTGCCGTTGCTGCTCGTGACCTCGACGCTCGGGTCGCAGTTCGGGAGCGGCGCGCGCTCGACCGAACGGCTCGCGGCCTGGGCCCGGCCCTCGATCTTGGGCGCCGACGCCACGTACTCGGACGTGGGTTCAGCAGCGACGGGCGCGCTCACCAGGTCAAGGGCCGTGGGCCCGACGGGCTTGCCGTCCGGGGCATAGGGAGAGACCGGGCCGTCCTGAGCCCCCGCGGAGAGGGGCATGGCGATCGTCGCGACCGCCAGGGTCCCGAGGACGGCCATGCGGGGCGCCCAGCGCTGGTGGGAGGGGACCTCGGCCCGACGACGGCCCTTGTGACCGGTCTCCGCCTCGCGTCGGGAGCGGCGTGAGTCGGAGGTCGAGGACGACGACTCCACCAAGCCTCCACTCCGAGCGACCGCCCGGCCGCCCGCAGGCGGCCCCTGGACGACCAGGACCGACGAGCGCGTGGACCGCGCCCAGCCTCGCAGACCGGACGACCCTCCCGTTGCAGGAGGAACCGTGCGAACGAAGCAACGAAACAATAACGGCGGGTGACGGGGAAACCAAGTCCCCAGTTCAGGGGCCCGGAGGGAGCGCCGCTCAGTGCACGCGGCGCTGCATCGCGTCCCGCACCTCGCCCACGAGCTCCTCGAGGATGTCCTCGAGGAAGACGACTCCCACGGCGCCCTGCGCACCCGCGGACGCCCCGTCGTCGGGCACCGAGCCCGCGGAGCCCTGGACGGAGACCGCGTCCACGCGGGCCAGGTGCGCCCCCGACTGCTGCATGGCGCGCAGGGCGTCCTCGATCTCGTCGCCCGGCTCGGCCGTCGCGAGCGCACGCACGCGCCAGGACGGGACCGGCCGGAACCGGTCCTCGCCGCTCGCGTAGAGCACGTCCTTGAGGTGCAGGTACCCGACCAGCTCGCCCCGTGCGTCGGCCACGGGGAACCGGCTGAAACCGGTCTTCGCGACCAGGCGCTCGATCTCGTCGGGCGTGCAGCCCTCGACCACGGTCACGAGCCGGTCGACCGGGACCATGACCTCCGCGGCCGTGCGCTCCGAGAACTCGATGGCGCCCGAGAGCAGCCCCTGCTCGTCGCGCAGCAGGCCCTCGGCCTGCGAGTGCTCGACGATCGACTGGACCTCCTCGGCCGTGAAGACCGACGCGACCTCGTCCTTGGGCTCGACCCCGGCCCAGCGGACCACGTGGTTCGCGAGCCAGTTGAGCGCGACGATGATGGGCTTGAGGACACGCCCCAGGACCACGAGCGGCGGGCCGAACCACATGACGGCCTTCTCCGGCCCGGCGACCGCGAGGTTCTTGGGGACCATCTCGCCCAGGACCACGTGCAGGTAGACGACGATCGCGAGCGCGACCACGAACGCGATCGGGTGGACGAACGCCTGGCTCACGCCGAGCGCGTGCAGCGGCACCTCGAGAAGGTGCGCGACCGCGGGCTCCGCGACCACACCCAGGCCCACGGAGCAGACCGTGACGCCCAGCTGGGCGCACGCGAGCATGAGCGAGACGTGCTCCATGGCCCACAGGACCGTCTGCGCGCGCCGGTTGCCCTGCGCGGCGAGCGGCTCGATCGAGCTGCGACGGGCCGAGAGGATGGCGAACTCCGCGCCCACGAAGAACGCGTTGGCCGCCAGGAGGACGACGGCGAGGATCAGTGCTGCGGTCGTGCTCATCGTGCACCTCCGGCAGGTTCGGAGCCCTGCTCACCCGAACGCGGGCGCGCACCCGGCGGTCGCTCGGGAGCGGGCCAGCGGGTCGTGCCCGGCCGCTCGCTCCCCGGCCCCTGCGCGGGACCGTCGTCAGGGGCGCCGTCCAGGTCGCCGCCGGGCGACTCGAGCCGGACCCGCAGACGCTCGACGCGGCGCCCCTCCATGGCCTCGACGCGCAGCACCACGTCGCCCGCGCGGACCTCGTCGCCGGCCACGGGCACCCGCCCGAGGTCCGCCATGACGAGGCCGCCGAGCGTCTCGTAGGCACCGTCCTCGGGGACCTCGAGCCCCGTCGACTCGACGAGCTCGTCGGGCCGCAGGACACCGGGCACGATCCACGAGCCGTCCGCGCTGCGCGCCACCCCCGCCCGCCGCGGGTCGTGCTCGTCCGCGACGTCGCCGACCAGCTCCTCGACGACGTCCTCGAGCGTCACCACGCCCGAGGTGCCGCCGTACTCGTCGACGACCACGGCCATCTGCAGGCCGAAGCCGCGCAGCTCGACCAGCAGCGGGCCCAGCGCGACGGTCTCCGGGACGCGCGGCGCGTCGACCATGAGCGCGGCCGCGGGGACCTCGGAGCGACGCTCGTGCGGCACGCCGATCGCGCGGCGCAGGTGCACCAGCCCGACGACGTCGTCGCGGTCCTCCCCGATCACCGGGAAGCGCGAGTGCCCCGAGGTGCGGGCCAGGGCCACGACGTCCTCGGCCGTGTCCTCGCGGCGCAGCACGACCATGCGCATGCGGTCGGTCATGACATCGACGGCACTGAGCTCGTCGAGCTCGATCGAGTTGGTCAGGAGCGTGGCGACCGACGTGTTCAGGGTGCCCTCCTGGGCGGAGCGCTTGACGAGCGCCGCGAGCTCGGAGGCCGACCGGGCGCCCGACAGCTCCTCGCGCGGCTCGACCCCCAGGCGACGCAGGATCGCGTTGGCCGACCCGTTGAGCACCGAGATGACGGGCCGGAAGAGCTTGGTGAACTGGCGCTGGACCGGGACGACCTGCCGCGCGGTCTGGTACGGGAGCGAGAGCGCGAAGTTCTTGGGGATGAGCTCGCCGAACAGCATCGAGAAGAGGTTGACGACCACCAGCGCGAGGACCACGGCGAGGACCGTGGCAGCGCCGGCGCCGAGCGCAGTGCTCCCCAGCGCGTCGCCGATCAGGTTCGCCAGCGCGGGCTGCGCCGTGTAGCCCAGCAGGATCGTGGTGATGGTGATGCCCACCTGCGCCGAGGACAGCTCGGTCGACAGGTGCTTGAGGCCGGCCCGGACGCTGCGGTCGCGCCGGCTGCTGCGCGTCTCGGCGGCCGTGGCCCCCTCGCCGTCCCGTTCCCCGTCACCGGTCTTGGACAGCACGGCGGGGTCCAGGGTGACGAGGGCGAACTCGCTCGCCACGAAGACGGCGGTCCCTGCGGTCAGGAGCACCCCCAGCGCGACCATCAACCAGTCGCCTACCACGGGGTGCTCCACAGATATCGGGGTTTGCTCTTCATCGTGGCAACGATGTTATCCGCCGCCGGGCCACCGTCCATCCGGAAAGCGCACCCGGGACCGGCCCTCGAGACGGGACGGATGCCCGACATCCCCCGGTCTCGCCGCGACCTCCGACCATCACCGGCCGGTTTGTGCCACGCTGGTGCCATGACAGCCAGCGCATTCCCCACCGGCAGCGGCGCGACGAGCGGGGCCGGACCTGCGGGTACGCCCGCGCAGCAGGCCGCGAACATCCTCGTCGTCGAGGACGAGCCGGCGATCGCCACCGCGATCGCCCAGCGGCTCAGCGCCGAGGGCTGGCGCGTCGAGGTGGCGCGCGACGGTCTCTCGGGAGTCGAGGCGGCGACCCGCCTGCGCCCGGACGTGATCGTTCTCGACGTCATGCTCCCGGGGATCGACGGGCTCGAGGTCACGCGCCGCATCCAGGCCGAGCAGCCCGTACCGATCCTCATGCTCACCGCACGCGACGACGAGACCGACATGCTGATCGGGCTCGGCGTGGGGGCCGACGACTACATGACCAAGCCCTTCTCGATGCGCGAGCTGGTCGCCCGGGTCAAGGCGCTCCTGCGGCGCGTGGACCGCGCGGCCCAGGCCGCGACGTCGACCCCCACGGACCCGCCCATGGTCGTGGGCGACGTCGTGATCGACCGCGCCCAGCGCCGCGTGCACCGGGCCGGCGAAGAGGTGCACCTGACCCCCACCGAGTTCGAGCTGCTCGTCATGCTCGCCAGCTCCCCCAAGACCGTCCTGACGCGCGAGCGCCTCCTCGCCGAGGTCTGGGACTGGGCCGACGCGAGCGGGACCCGCACGGTCGACTCCCACATCAAGGCGCTGCGCCGCAAGCTCGGCCCGGACCTGATCCGCACGGTCCACGGCGTCGGCTACGCGTTCGAGCCCCCGGTCGCGTGACCTCAGGCCCCCGGACCCTGCGCCCCCACCTCCCGGACGTCCGGCCCCTCGACTCGTTCCGGTCGCTGAAGATCAAGCTCGGCGTCCTGGTCTTCGCGACCGTCACGCTCGCGGTCCTCATCACGTGGCTGGGCCAGCAGAACAAGCTCGGCCCCACGCGGACGTTCCCGCTCGCGATCGTGCTGTCGCTCCTGCTCACCCAGATCCTGGCGCGCGGCATGACCTCGCCCCTGCGGGAGATGACGGCCGCCGCACGCTCGATGGCCGACGGCGACTACACGCGCCGCGTGCGGGCCACGAGCCGCGACGAGGTGGGCCAGCTCGCGGTCGCGTTCAACATCATGGCCGAGGACCTCGCCTCGTCCGACCAGATGCGGCGCGAGCTCATCGCCAACGTGTCGCACGAGCTGCGGACCCCCATCGCGGCGCTCCAGGCCCAGCTCGAGAACGTGGTCGACGGCGTGAGCGAGGCGAACCCCGCGACCATGGAGATGGCCCTCGCGCAGACCGAGCGCCTGACCCGGCTCGTGACCTACCTGCTCGACCTGTCCCGGATCGAGGCCGGAGCCGCGGCGCTCAACATCCAGGACGTCCCGCTCGGCGACTTCCTCGAGGAGAACGCCGACGCGGTCTCCATGGTCGAGGCCGGCAAGCACCTCCAGTACGTGATCGACGTGACACCCGAGGACCTGACGCTCCCGGCCGACCCCGAGCGGCTGCGCCAGATCGTCACGAACCTGCTCCAGAACGCGATCCGCCACTCCCCGCAGAACGGCGAGATCCGGCTCGAGGCCTACCCCGTGGACGACGACGTCGTCATCGAGGTCATCGACCAGGGGCCCGGCATCGCCAAGAAGGACCGCGAGCGGATCTTCGAGCGGTTCGCGCGCGGCAACGCCCCCTCGCACGGGCACACCTCGACGGGCGGCACGGGGATCGGCCTGGCGATCGTCCGCTGGGCCGTGGACCTGCACGGCGGCCGGATCGAGGTCGCCGACTCGCAGCAGGGGGCGACCATGCGCCTGACGTTCCCTGCCACCTCCCACCCGCACACGACGGGCCTCCCGGACGACCTGCCCGAGATCCTGGGCACGGCGCTGGGTGAGCCCCGTGCCCCCGGACGCGACGTCGACGACGACCACGGGCCCGTCGCCGGCAAGTGAGACCTTCGTCACATCGGTCGCGGTGCATACCCGGCGATGGCCTAACCGGCCTCGTCTTTGGCCGGTGAACAGGTCGTCGTTGCCCCCCGTTTGCCTCAGGTAGACATCCGGTGAAGAACGACCGGACGCCTTGCGCCGACTGGGGTCCAGGGGCGCCCAACACCACTCCCGAGGGCCTAGGCTTGACGGGTCCGGTGCCGACTAGGTACCCGGTATCCAATGACGATCAGTGGTGAAAGTGGGCGATCCTCGCGTGTCCCCGAAGGCTGAGTCAGAGTCGATCAGCGCAGCTAGTTCTGTGTTCGGCGCCAACGAATGGCTTGTCGACGAGCTGTACGAGCAATACCTCCAGGACAAGAACGCGGTCGACCCCGCGTGGTGGGACTTCTTCGCGGACTACCGTCCCGGGGAGAAGTCGCCCGAGGCGAACGGGAGCCCCGCTCCCGTGAACGGTGCGCCGGCTCCCGCCGCGG
The DNA here is from genome assembly GCF_042726295.1 of Oerskovia sp. NPDC060338. Lineage (NCBI taxonomy): Bacteria > Bacillati > Actinomycetota > Actinomycetes > Micrococcales > Cellulomonadaceae > Oerskovia > Oerskovia sp. NPDC060338. The sequence goes on along the minus strand of NZ_JBHXCQ010000007.1, from coordinate 192,870 downwards.
ACGGCCCTGCTCCCGCCGTCCAGATCCCCGCGAAGGCCCCGGCAGCGCCGCCGGTCGCCGCAGCGATCCCGACCCCCGCGACCGACGGCTCGGCAGCCGGCGAGTCGGCTCAGCGACGCCGGTCGCCCGTCGTCCCCGCGGACCCGACCGTCAACGCGGCGATCGCCGCGATCAAGGCCACGCGCCCGGTCGCCACGGCGCAGCCTGCGACCGCACCGTACGCAGCGGTCGCCACCGCGCCGTCCCGCTCCGACTCGCCGGAGACCGGCGACGACGTGCAGAAGCTCCGCGGCCCGGCCGCCCGCGTCGTGGTCAACATGGAAGCCAGCCTCGAGGTCCCCACGGCGACCTCGGTGCGCGCCGTGCCGGCCAAGCTCATGGTCGACAACCGCATCGTCATCAACAACCACCTCGCCCGCGGGCGCGGCGGCAAGATCTCGTTCACGCACCTGATCGGCTTCGCGCTCGTCGAGGCGCTGACCGAGATGCCCGCGATGAACGCGAGCTACACGCAGATCGACGGCAAGCCGGCGGTCAAGAACCCCGCGCACGTCAACTTCGGTCTCGCGATCGACCTCGCCAAGCCGGACGGCACCCGCCAGCTCCTCGTGCCGAGCGTCAAGAGCGCCGAGCAGATGGACTTCGCGCAGTTCTGGGCCGCCTACGAGGACCTCGTGCGACGGGCCCGCGGCAACAAGCTCACGGTCGACGACTTCGCGGGCACCACGATCTCGCTGACCAACCCGGGCGGGATCGGGACCGTGCACTCGGTCCCCCGCCTCATGCAGGGTCAGGGCACCATCATCGGCGTCGGCGCCATGGACTACCCCGCGGAGTTCGCGGGCGCCTCGGTCGAGCAGCTCGCCCGCCTGGGCGTCTCGAAGGTCCTGACGATCACCTCGACCTACGACCACCGCATCATCCAGGGCGCGCAGTCCGGTGAGTTCCTGCGCATCCTCGGGACCAAGCTGATCGGCGAGGACGGGTTCTACGACCGCGTCTTCGCCGCCCTGCGGATCCCCTACGAGCCGGTCCGCTGGACCCGCGACAACACGACGGACGCCGAGATCGAGGCGGCCAAGCCCGCCAAGATCGCCGAGCTCATCCACTCGTTCCGCTCGCGCGGCCACCTCATGGCCGACACGGACCCGCTCGCCTACCGTCAGCGCAAGCACCCCGACCTGGACGTGCAGACGCACGACCTCACGCTGTGGGACCTGGACCGCACCTTCCCGACCGGCGGGTTCGGCGGCAAGACCAAGTCCACGCTGCGCGACATCCTCGGGCTGCTGCGCGACTCCTACTGCCGCTCGATCGGCATCGAGTACATGCACCTGGCCGACCGCGCCCAGCGTCGTTGGCTCCAGGAACGCCTCGAGTCGGGCTACGCCCGCACGCCGCGCGAGGACCAGCTGCGCATCCTGCGCCGCCTGAACTCGGCAGAGGCGTTCGAGACGTTCCTGCAGACCAAGTTCGTCGGCCAGAAGCGCTTCTCGCTCGAGGGCGGCGAGTCCGTCATCCCGCTGCTCGACGCCGTCCTGTCCAAGGCTGCCGACGGCGGCCTGGACGAGGTCTGCATCGGCATGGCCCACCGCGGTCGCCTCAACGTCCTGGCGAACATCGCCGGCAAGAGCTACGCGCAGATCTTCGCGGAGTTCGAGGGCAACCAGGACCCCAAGAGCGTCCAGGGCTCGGGTGACGTCAAGTACCACCTCGGCACCGAGGGCACGTTCTCGGCCGAGTCGGGTGCGCAGACGCGCGTCTACCTCGCGGCGAACCCCTCGCACCTCGAGGCGGTCGACCCGGTGCTCGAGGGCATCGTGCGCGCCAAGCAGGACCGCATCGACCTGGGTGGCGACGGCTTCTCCGTGCTGCCGATCCTCATCCACGGCGACGCGGCCTTCGCGGGCCAGGGCGTGGTCCCCGAGGTCCTGAACCTCGCACAGCTGCGCGGCTACCGCACCGGTGGCACCATCCACGTGATCATCAACAACCAGGTCGGCTTCACCACGGGCCCGTCCTCGTCGCGCTCCACGCTGTACTCGACGGACGTCGCCAAGGGCTACCAGGTCCCGATCTTCCACGTGAACGGTGACGACCCCGAGGCCTGCGTGCGCGTCGCGGAGCTCGCCTTCGCGTTCCGCGAGCAGTTCGACCGCGACGTGATCATCGACATGATCTGCTACCGCCGCCGCGGTCACAACGAGGGCGACGACCCCTCGATGACGCAGCCGCTCATGTACAACCTCATCGAGGCCAAGCGCTCGGTCCGCAAGCTCTACACCGAGAACCTGGTCGCTCGCGGCGACATCACGCTCGAAGAGGCGGAGCATGTCCTGCAGGACTACCAGGCCCAGCTCGAGCGCGTGTTCACCGAGACCAAGGAGGGCGGCTTCACCCCGTCGCCGTCCTCGGAGCCCGTCGCGGGCCTCGAGCGTCCCGAGTCCCAGCGCGAGGACGCCGGCACCATGGTCGGTTGGAAGACCGCGATCGACCAGTCGGTCATCGAGCGGGTCGGCCAGGTGCACGTGGCCCCGCCCGAGGGCTTCACGGTCCACCCCAAGCTCGCGCAGCTGCTCGAGAAGCGCCACCAGATGTCCGCGAACGGCGGCATCGACTGGGGCTACGGCGAGCTGCTCGCGTTCGGCTCGCTCCTGGTCGAGGGCACCCCGGTGCGCCTGGCCGGGCAGGACTCGCGTCGCGGCACGTTCGTGCAGCGTCACGCGGTGCTGCACGACCGCGAGACCGGCGCCGAGTGGACCCCGCTGCTGTACCTGTCGGCGGACCAGGCGAAGTTCTGGGTCTACGACTCCTCGCTGAGCGAGTACGCGGCCCTGGGCTTCGAGTACGGCTACTCGGTCGAGCGTCCCGACGCCCTGGTGCTGTGGGAGGCGCAGTTCGGCGACTTCGTCAACGGCGCCCAGACCGTCATCGACGAGTTCATCTCGTCGGCCGAGCAGAAGTGGGGGCAGAACTCCTCGGTCGTCATGCTCCTGCCGCACGGCTACGAGGGCCAGGGACCCGACCACTCGTCGGCCCGCATCGAGCGTTTCCTCCAGCTGTGCGCCGAGAACAACCTCACGGTGGCCCAGCCGTCGACGCCCGCGTCGTACTTCCACCTGCTGCGTCAGCAGGCGTACGCTCGCCCGCGCCGCCCGCTCGTGGTCTTCACGCCCAAGCAGCTGCTGCGCCTCAAGGCCGCTGCCTCGGCGGTCGAGGACTTCACGACGGGCACGTTCGAGCCCGTGATCGGGGACGCCTCGGTGAACCCGGCGAACGTGGACCGGGTCCTGCTCTGCACGGGTCGCGTCTACTACGACCTGCTCGCCGAGCGGACCAAGCGCGGTGACGACAGGACCGCGATCGTGCGCCTCGAGCAGCTCTACCCGCTCGACGTGGACGGCATCCGCACGGAGCTCGCCAAGTACGCGGGAGCCGACGTGGTGTGGGTCCAGGACGAGCCGGAGAACCAGGGTGCGTGGTCGTTCGTCCACCTGAACCTGCCCGAGGACCTGCCGCGCGTGCGCGTCGTCTCGCGCCCCGCCTCGGCCTCGACCGCCGCGGGTACCGCGAAGAAGCACCAGGCCCAGCAGGCCGTCCTCGTCGAGCAGGCCTTCGCCCGCTGACCGGACGCGCTCGCTGAGCGCTGCACGACGAAGGCCGCCTCCCCGGACGGGGAGGCGGCCTTCGTCGTCGCGGGGGCCCGGACCTACCAGCGCGCGTGGATCGACTCCCGCAGGTAGCGGTCGTAGATCTCGCGGATACCGGACGTGAAGAGCGGACCGAGGACCTCGGCCGACCCCGCCGCCGCGTTGGCCGTGGCCTGCTGGACGTTGCGCGCACCGGGGATCACGGTCGAGACCCCCGGCTGCTGCCAGATCCAGGCGATCGCTGCCTGCGCGGGGCTGACGTCCGGGCCGAGCACGTCGTGCACGAGCGCGGTGAACTCCCCCGCAGCCGTGACCCCGGTCTCGAAGTCGACCCCGGAGAAGGTCTCGCCGACGTCGAACGCCGAGCCGTCCCGGTTGAAGCTCCGGTGGTCGTTCTCCGCGAACGTCGTCTCGCGCGTGTACTTGCCGGTCAGCAGGCCCGAGGCGAGCGGGACGCGGGCGATGATCCCGACGCCCGCGTCGGAGGCCGCGGGGAGCACCTCGTCGAGCGGCTTGAGCCGGAACGGGTTGAGGATGATCTGCACGGTCGCGGTCCCCGGCCGGGCGATCGCCGCGAGCGCCTCGTCGACGGTCTCGACGCTCACGCCGTAGGCCGCGATCGCGCCCTCGGCCACGAGCGTGTCGAGCGCGTCGTAGACCTGGTCGTCGTCGACGACCGAGGAGGGCGGGCAGTGGAGCTGGACGAGGTCGAGCCGGTCCGTCCGCAGGTTCCGTCGCGACCGGTCGGTCCACTCGCGGAAGTTCGCGAGCGTGTAGCTCTCGGGCACCTGCGGTGCCCGACGGCCCATCTTGGTCGCGACCGTGATCCCCGCGCCGGGGTTGTCCGCCAGGTAGGAGCCGATGATCTCCTCGCTGCGGCCGTCTCCGTAGACGTCGGCGGTGTCGAAGAAGGTCACGCCCGACTCGGCCGAGGCGTCGAGGACGGCGCGCGCGTCGTCCTCGCTGACCTCTCCCCAGTCCGCGCCGAGCTGCCAGGTGCCGAGCCCGACGACCGAGACCAGCCTTCCCGTGCGTCCGAGCACTCCTCGTTCCATGTGTTCCTCCTCGTCCTGCGGTGGTGCTCCCGTCGCCCGGGGGCCGGGGACGGTGCGTCGCTCGGTCGGCTGCCCCTGCGGGCAGCACGACCGGGTTCTACTGTGGCTGCTCGCGCGGTGTTCCGCACCCAGTAACGTATGTGATCGTGAACATCAAACCACCCTCGGGCGCCCAGATCCGTATCGAGCACGGAGACCACCACGTCACCGTCACGGAGGTCGGCGCGGCGATCCGCGAGTACACGGTCGGGGGGCGCGACGTCTTCACCCCCTTCTCGGAGGCCGAGCTCGCCCCCGCTTCCCACGGAGCGGTGCTGCTCCCCTGGCCCAACCGGCTCCGTGACGGGCAGTACGAGTTCGACGGCGCCGAGCTCCAGCTCCCGATCACCGAGGTACCGCGGAACACGGCGATCCACGGCCTGGTGTGCTGGGAGCGCTGGGACGTCGTCGAGCAGTCCGCGTCGGCCGTGACGCTCGAGCTGCACCTCGTCCCGACCCCCGGCTACCCGTTCGACCTCGTCGCACGCGTGACCTACGCGCTGACCGACACGGGCCTGCGCGTCACGACCCGTGCGACGAACGTGGGCGGCACCGACGCCCCCTACGGCGTCGGGTTCCACCCGTGGCTCTCGCCCGGCGACGCGTCGGTCGACGAGTGCACGCTGCGCCTCGACGCGAGCACCCGGGTCACCACGGACGAGCGGCTCCTGCCCACGGGCACCGAGCCCGCGGCCGGCGACTTCGACCTGCGCGAGCCGCGGCTGCTGGCCGGGATCGACCTCGACGACGCCTACGTCGACGTCCTGCGCGACGAGGACGGCCTGTCCTGGATGCGGCTCGGCGCACCCGACGGCCGGACGGCCGCGGTCTGGATGGACTCCTCGATGGACACGTGGCAGGTCTGCACGGGCGACCACGTGTCGGCCACGGCGTACCGCCGCACGGGCGTCGCAGCCGAGCCCATGAGCTGCATCGCGGACGCGTTCCGCTCGGGCGACCGCCTGGTGCGACTCGCCCCGGGCGCGTCGCACGAGGCGACGTGGGGCGCCACGCTGCTCTGAACCGTCGGGCCCGACAGGTGCCGGCGGCGGCCGCCCTCATGGTCGCCTCCGGCACCAGTTGTCGTCCGTCCGGCCTGACGTCCCGCACGGGACCCCGGTCGTGACAGACAATGGTGTGCGAGCGAACGAGGAGCACATCACCGTGGGAGAACCTGAAGTACGGATCTGCGTGGTCGGCGACGAGCTGATCGCGGGCGTCGGCGACGCCAAGGGCCTCGGCTGGGTCGGGCGTGTCGTCGCCCGTTCTCGTTTCCCCGGGACGGCGATGGTCTTCCCGCTCGCGATCCCTGGCGAGACGACCACCGCGATGAGCCAGCGCTGGGACCTCGAGTCGGCCAAGCGCTTCCACCCGGACCCGGAGTCGGACAACCGTCTCGTCATCGCGCTCGGACGGCACGACCTGGACGCCGGTCTGTCGGTGGCCAGGTCGCGGCTCAACCTCGCGAACGTGCTCGACGTGGCCGAGCAGCGCCGTCTCCCCGTGTTCGTGGTGGGTCCCCCACCGGGCTGCCCCGAGGACAACGACCGCCTCGCGGAGCTCTCGGGGGCGTTCGCGGACGTCGCGAACCGGCGACGGGTCCCGTACGTCGACACCTTCACGCCGCTCGTGACGCACGAGCAGTGGCTCGCGGACCTCGCGACGGGCGTGGGCGGGTACCCGGGGCAGGCGGGCTACGGGCTCATGGCCTGGCTCGTCCTCCACACCGGCTGGCACGCCTGGTTGGGCCTGCCCGACGACGTCGCGTAGGCCGCGCGGGCGCCTCGCCCGCCGTCCGCCGAGGGGGACCACCCCGCCGGCCGGGGCCACCGCACAGCGCGGCCACGGTGACCGGACCGGGGCGGACGGTCCGGCTCACGTCGGAGCCGGCGAAGACCGCAGCGGCTCGTGCCCCTCCTCGGGGCACGAGCCGCTGTCCGTCGCACGGCGGGGGCAGGAGCCCCAGGACGTGGGACCTCAGGCGCGCGAGACCGTGAGGTTCCCCGAGACCGAGCTCGCGGAGACGTAGGCGCCGCTCGTACCGTCCGAGTGGTCGACCGACGTGGTCCGCGACTGCGTGCTGGGGAGCGGGGCCCCGTCGAGCACGACCTTGCCCGTGACGGCGCGCGCCTTGAGGTTGACCCCCGCACCCTGCCCCAGGCGCAGCGTCACGTCTCCCGAGACGGTCTTGGCCGTCACGAGCGGCGTGGTCTCGCGCGCCTCGACGACCACGTCGCCCGTGACCGTGCTGACCGTGACCCGACCGAGCCGTCCGCCGACCTCGACGCGGCCCGAGGCCGTGCTGACCCGGACGTCCCCCTCGTGCACGGTCGCGGCGACCCGACCGGCGGCGGACTTCACCGCGAGCACGCCGACGGTGTCGTCGACGGTCACGGCGCCGTCTGCCGTGGTGACGGAGACGTCGGCCCGGGTACCGGTCACGGCGACCGCCGCGCGCGCCGTGGCGATCTTCACGGGCAGGTGCGCTGGGAGCACGACGCGGACGGTAGCGGTGTCCTTGTCCTTGAGGCCGCGGACGCGGTCCACGACCCCCTCGACCCCGGCGAAGTCGTAGGCGACACGGAGCTCGCCCGCGTGCGACGTGACGTGCAGCGGGCGCGGGCCCACCTCGGTGACGTCGATGCTCGCGCCCGACTCGCGCGCCGGGTCGCTCACGACCTCGATCGCGCCGTTCGTGAGGCCCACGACGAGCGAGGTCACCTCGCCGACCTCGATCTGCTGCGGTGCTGCGATGACCCAGGACTCGGTGCCCATGTCGTTCTCCTTCTGCGTCTGCGTGTCGTGCCGGTCGTCGTGCTGCTGGTCGTGCTGGTGGAGCTGGTCGTCCAGGTGCTGCTGGTCCTCTCGCCTGCCGTCGGGACGCGGGTCCGGGGGCGGCTGCCCGTCGTGGCCCGTCATCGCAGCGTCCCCCGCACGGCCCGACGTGCCGAGTCGAGCACGGTGCGCAGCGTCTCGAGGGTCAGGTCCGTCACGGCGCTGCTCGCGTCGGCCTGTCGCAGGTCGGCGCGCACGTCGTCGCGGAACCGCTGGACGAGCGCCTCGGCCTCGACGCGTCGCGCGTAGGACTCGCCGCGCCGGGGGTCCGGGGACGCTGCGGGGCGCGGTCGCACCCGGGCTTCCTGGGCTGCGGCCGCGAGCTCGGCGCGCAGGCCCTGCATCGACCCCTCGATGTCGGTGCGCAGCGCCTGCGCCCGTGTCCGGACGGTCTGCGCGATCCCGTCCTCGAGCGCTGCGACGTCGGCACGACGGGCCATGACCTCGGCCCGGCCCGCGGGCGTGAGCTCGTAGGTGGACTTGCGGGCCTCGTCGCTGCGACGCACGAGCCCTTCCTCCTCGAGCCGTGCGAGGCGCGGGTAGATGGTGCCCGCGCTCGGCCGGTACGTGCCGCCGAACCGGTCGGAGAGCTCGGTCATGAGCTCGTACCCGTGCTTGGGTCCGGACTCGAGCAGCGCGAGGAGGTAGAGCCGGAGCTCTCCGTGGGCGAAGACGGAGGCCATCAGCGGTCCGCCGGTCCGTCCGCGGGTCCGCCTGCCGTCCAGGGCGCCTGCACGCCCGCGGTGCCCCACGGGGCGCCGTAGCCCGGGTACGTGTCGGTCGGGGCGTCGTCGGGAACCCCGTGCCCGGTCGGAGCCCCCCACGTCACGGGCTGCTCGGGATCGCCGCGCAGGACCGTGACGTTCCCCGAGACCGAGTTGACCTGGAGCCGCTTGCCGGGGGCTGCGGCCGGACCGCCCTGGCGGTAGGCGCCCCCGGGCGTGCCCCGGTGCTCGACGCCGTCGACCACGAGCCGGCCGCTCACGCAGCGCAGCGCGTAGTCGAGCGCGTCGGGCTCGGGGACGCGGACCAGGACGTCGGCCGAGACGGCGTTGACGTTCATGGAGTCGGGTGTGCTGCTCGAGTCGAGCGTGACGTTCCCGGACACGGTGTTGAGCTTGACGTCGCTGAGCGCGCCCGAGGCCGTGAGGTCTCCCGAGACCGAGTCCATGACGAGCGTGCCCACGTGGTCGCGCACCGTGACCTCGCCCGAGACGGTGTCGACGCGCACGGCGCCCGTGGTCTGGGTCGTCATGACGGACCCGCCCACGGTCGCGACCGAGACCTTGGCGTGCGTCCCGGCGACGAGGCCGTCACCGCGCACGGTCGCGAGCTTGACCGCGACGTGGGCCGGGACGCCCACGTATACGTCCGCGCGGTCCTTGCCGCGGTAGTTGCGGAACGAGTCGAGGAAGCCCTGCCAGCCGCCCGTGGGCGAGTACCCGACCCGGAGGCGGTCGCCCTCGAGACGCACCTCGAGCGGTCGGCCCTCGATCGAGTGGATCTCGACGCGGACGCCGGGCTCGTCGTGCACCACGACGTCGATGCGCCCGTTGAGCAGGTTGGCGTCGAGGCGGCTCACGGGCCCGACGTCGATGGTCTGGGGACCCGTCACGGTCCAGCTCTCGGTCGCCATGTCTCTCCTCGCGCTCCTGCGGTGTCCCGCTCGGTGGTCGATGACGCGATGTATCGCGTCCTTCTCCACACGATATATCGCGTCTTGGACCAGGACAAGCCCTGGATGTGGGAACATTGAGCAGACAGAATCCGGCGTGAGGAGCAATCATGAGCAAGCGCGGACGCAAGCGTCGCAGCCGTAAGGGCAGCGCAGCGAACCACGGCAAGCGCCCCAACGCCTGATCACGAGCCCGCCAGGGCCGCGATCACGCGCCTGAGGGCGAGTGCGACGAAAGGGCCTGTCCTCACTCCGGTGAGGACAGGCCCTTTCGTCGTTCTCGGTTCTCGCCGCCGCCCGTCGGTCCGCCGGTCGCGGCCGGGCCGTCGGGCGCCGTACGCACCCGGCCCGACGGCGTCACGTCCGCGGGCGTGACGGCGTCAGAAGGTCTCGATCACCGTGGTGGTACGCAGGACCGTGAACTGCGCCTGGATGCGCAGCCGCAGGTCCGCCGGCGCCTGCTCGTGGCACGAGCGGCGCACGAGCTGCTTGACCAGCTCCTCCGCGCTCAGCTCGGCCAGGCACGGCGAGCAGTGCGCGACGTGCGCGCGCATGCGGACCTCGTCGTCGGAGGTCATCTCCGAGTCGAGGTACTCGTACAGGTGCTTGAGCGCGTGCTCGCACTCCGTCTCGCCCTCGGTCGAGTGAGGGATCGGCACGATGACGGGTTCCTCCGCCTCCGTGCTCACGTTCTGCTTGCTCACGACTCACCTCCGGGGGTCTTGGCCCCCACCAGTCCTCGGTCCTTTGCGTAGTCGCTCAGCAGATCACGCAGCTGGTGCCGACCACGGTGGAGCCGCGACATCACGGTCCCGATCGGCGTGCCCATGATCTCGGCGATCTCCTTGTACGGGAAACCCTCGACGTCCGCGTAGTACACGGCCATACGACGGTCCTCCGGCAGCTCCTGGAGCGCCTTCTTCACGTCGGAGTCCGGGAGCCTGTCGAGCGCCTCGGCCTCGGCCGAGCGCAACCCCTGCGACGTGTGGGACGCCGCGCGGTGGATCTGCCAGTCCTCGACGTCCTCTGCCGCGGACTGCAGCGGCTCGCGCTGCTTCTTGCGGTAGTTGTTGATGAACGTGTTCGTGAGGATGCGGTAGAGCCAGGCCTTGAGATTGGTGTCAGGACGGTACTGGTGGAACGCCGCGAACGCCTTGGTGAAGGTCTCCTGGACCAGGTCCTCCGCGTCGGTCGGGTTGCGCGTCAGGCGCAGCGCCGCCGAGTAGAGCTGGTCGAGGTACACCAGGGCGTCCTGCTCGAAGCGCGCCGAACGAGCCGCGTCACTCTCCGTGGCCGGAGCCCGGTTGGTGTCCTCGGCGTCGTCGGCTCCCGCGAGGTCGCCTGCGCTGCTGCTGATCTGATCCGTCATCGACAACGAGCCTAGTCCCCCAGATGGTCGGGCGTCCGCCGAGAGCGCTGAAGGGGCGATCGCGCCGAACGGCACGACCTCCAGGCTCGGTGCAGCGGTGGCGCTCTTGTCGGCTTCCGCTTCCAGTACACATGTCACGCTCAGCACAACCGTCCGGCCGCTGCCGACATTCCCACGGCCCCGCGGCGGGCCGTGCGGCACAGGCAAGGCTGCGCTCGGTGAGGACAGGCAACCATCGGGTGTGCTCCACGACGATCCTCGCTAGCGTGAGGCGCATGACGACCACGACTCCCGACTCCCGGTTCCGCACCCTCCTGCGCGAGCAGGTCGGCCACGAGCTCGACGCCCACCAGCAGTACATCGCCATCGCGGTGTGGTTCGACTCCCACGACCTCCCGCAGCTCGCGGCGCACTTCTACCGCCAGGCGGTCGAGGAGCGCAACCACGCCATGATGATCGTCCAGTACCACCTGGACCGTGACCTCGACATCACGATCCCCGGCACAGGCGCCGTCCGCAACGACTTCGACTCGGTCCTCGAACCGCTCCAGCTCGCCCTCGACCAGGAGAAGCAGGTCACCGACCAGATCGAGGCCATCTTCCGCGCGGCCCGCGAGGAGGGCGACGCCCTGGGCGAGCAGTTCCTGCTGTGGTTCCTCAAGGAGCAGGTCGAGGAGGTGGCCTCCGCCACGACGCTCCTGACGGTCGCACGTCGTGCGGGCGAGAACCTGTTCGACCTCGAGAACTACGTCGCACGCGAGACCATCGGCGACGGCGGCGAGTCTGCCGACGCCCCCGAGGCGGCCGGCGGGGCACTCTGACCCGACGCACGGCGAGGGCGGAGCCGGGCTGGTCCCGGCTCCGTCCTCGCCGTGCGCGCCTTCCGCCCCTCGTGCCCGACGGCGGCGCTCGCCCCGGACGCGCACCGGCACGCGGTCCCCGATCACCCCGCTCACCCGGCGCGCGTCGCCCCGAGGGCGCACGCCCGGTGGCATGCTGAGCAGCGATGGGACAGGCTGGACGCACCGAGGGCGTCCCCGGCGTCCCGGACCCGGTCGCTGCCCGCGGCCCCCGTTCGACGAAGGAGATCCACCGATGCTGCTGCGTCACGTCGCGAGGCCCATGCTGGCCTCCTGGTTCATCTACGACGGCGTGCAGGCCGCCCTCAAGCCCGCCGAGCACGTGCGCGCCGCACGCCGCGGCGTGAGCCTGGTCGGGCAGCAGCTCGGCGTCGAGGACCCCCTCAGCGAGAAGCAGGTCGCGGCCCTGGTCCGCGTGCACGGCGCCACGACCGCGGTCGCCGGACTCTTCCTCGCGTTCGGCAAGGCCCCCCGCACGGCCGCGCTCACGCTCGCGGCGCTCAGCGTTCCGCTCGCGCTCGTCAACCAGCCCTTCACCCCGAGCGACGTGCCCCGCGACGTGCGCACCCGGAAGTTCGTCGCGAACGTCGGGGCGATCGGCGCCGCGCTCATCGCGGGCGCCGACTACGAGGGCCGGCCCGGCGTCCGCTGGCGCGTGGACCGCGCACGCAAGGACCTCGCGCTGGCCAAGAACGCCAAGCACCAGGTCGACGCCGCCAAGCACACGATCGGGTCCACGGCCGAGAAGGCCGCGCACACCGTGACGGACGGCGCCGCGAAGGCCTCGCGGAAGGCCCGTCGGGCCGCGAGCTCGGCGACCAGGTCGGCCGTCGACACCGTCAAGGGCGCCGTCTCCTCCTGACGACGCCTGCGCCGGTCGGCCGCTGCCGCGCCGCGGCTGGATCCTGGACGACCCGCACGGGACCTGGACCTCTGCTCGACGACGAGCGGCGCCGTCGGGCTGGTGAGAGCGCGCAAGAGGTGACGTTCCGGCGGCGGAGCGCCGCGGCGTCCGGCTCCCTCGCCGCGCACCGGACGGAAGCCCGCTCCCCGCACCCCGTGCAATAACCTGGGGCATGTGACCAGCGACCTTCCTGCCGCCCGCTCCGACGAGACCGCCCTCGACCCGGCCGCCTGGCCCGCGCCCAGCCGGACCGGCGCGTCCGCCGGCGCCCCGCTCGACGCGACCGTCGCGGTCCCCGGGTCCAAGTCGCTCACCAACCGCCTCCTGGTCCTCGCGGCCCTGGCCGACGGGCCGGGCGTCCTGCGCGGCGCGCTGCGCAGCCGCGACACCGACCTCATGGCCGCCGCGCTGCGCGACCTGGGCGTGGGCATCACCGAGGGCGACGTCCCCAGCGAGCTGCACGTCACGCCCGGGGCGCTGCGCGGACCCGCCCAGATCGACTGCGGCCTCGCGGGCACTGTCATGCGCTTCGTGCCCGCGGTCGCGGCCCTGGCCGACGGCACCGTGCGGTTCGACGGTGACGAGGGCGCCCGCGTGCGGCCCATGGGCCCTGTGCTCGACGCGCTGCGCGACCTGGGCGTGCCCGTCGAGGGCCAGGACACCCTGCCCTTCACCATCACGGGGCACGGCGCGGTGCGCGGCGGCACGGTCGACGTCGACGCGTCGGGGTCGAGCCAGTTCGTCTCGGGTCTGCTGCTCGCCGCGGCCAGGTTCGACCAGGGCCTCACGCTGCGCCACGTCGGTCCCACGCTCCCGAGCGTGCCCCACATCGACATGACCGTCGAGGTCCTGCGCGAGGTCGGCGTGCACGTCGACGACTCGCGCCCCCTGACCTGGATCGTGTCGCCCGGCCCCATCGCGGCGCGCGACGTCTACGTCGAGCCCGACCTCTCGAACGCCGGCCCCTTCCTCGCCGCGGCCCTCGTGGTCGGCGGCACGGTGCGCGTGCCGGGCTGGCCCACGGTCACGACCCAGCCGGGTGCCATGATGGCCGAGCTCCTCACGGCGATGGGCGGCCAGGCAGAGCTGGTCGACGGCGTCATGGCTGTGACCGGGACCGGTGAGGTCCACGGGATCGACATCGACCTGCACGAGGCCGGCGAGCTCGCCCCCACCATCGCGGCCCTCGCCGCGCTGGCCGACTCCCCCAGCCGGCTGCGCGGCATCGCGCACCTGCGCGGGCACGAGACCGACCGCCTGGCCGCGCTCGCGACCGAGATCACGCGCCTCGGCGGTCAGGCCGAGCAGACGCACGACGGCCTCGTCATCACGCCGCGCCCGCTGCACGGCACCACGTTCCGGACGTACCACGACCACCGCATGGCGACCTCGGCAGCCCTGATCGGGCTGCGCGTCCCGGGCGTGCTCGTGGAGAACGTCGGCACGACCGCCAAGACCCTCCCCGGCTTCACGGACATGTGGGGCCGCATGCTGACCGCCGAGGGATCGGCGAGCTGATGGCGCGGCGCGTCCGCGACGAGTCCGACTTCCGCGACCGGGCGAGCAACAAGAACTCGCGCCCGCGGACCAAGCAGCGCCCCCAGCACGAGGACGCCGAGACCGGGCTCGTCACGGGCGTCGACCGCGGGCGCTACACGCTCCTGCTCGACGAGAACACTCCCGACGAGCGCACGATCCTCGCGATGAAGGCCCGCGAGCTGACCCGCAACCGCGTGGTGTGCGGCGACCGCGTGGACATCGTCGGCGACACCACGGGCGAGGACGGGACGCTCGCGCGGATCGTGCGCATCCAGGAACGAACCTCGACGCTGCGCCGCACGGCCGACGACACCGACCCGTACGAGCGCATCATCGTGGCGAACGCGGACCAGCTCGTGATCGTCACGGCCCTGGCCCAGCCCGAGCCCCGCACGCGCATGATCGACCGCTGCGTCGTGGCCGCGTACGACGCGGGCATGGACGTCCTGCTGTGCCTCACCAAGGCGGACCTCGCGGACGCGACGCCCCTGCGCGAGCTCTACGAGCCCATCGGGGTCAAGGTCGTCGTGACGCGACGGGTGCACGACGACGGGGCCGCGGAGGACGCGTGGCGCATCGAGCCGCTCGAGGCCGTGCGGGCCGAGCTCGAGGGCCGCACGTCGGTGCTCGTGGGCCACTCCGGGGTCGGCAAGTCGACGCTCGTCAACGCGCTCGTCCCGGACGCCTACCGCGCCACGGGCGTCGTCAACGACGTGACGGGCCGCGGCCGGCACACCTCGACGTCGGCGGTCGCGCTGCGCCTGCCCGACGCCGACGGCGACCCCGCCGGGTGGGTCATCGACACGCCCGGGGTGCGCTCGTTCGGGCTCGCGCACGTCGACGTCGAGAACCTCCTCAAGGCGTTCGACGACCTCGACGTGGTCGCCGAGGACTGTCCGCGCGGCTGCACGCACCTCGACGGCGCGCCCGACTGCGCGCTCGACGACTGGCTCGAGGCCTCGCCCGAGGACGAGAAGGCGGCGCGCACGGCGCGTGTCGAGTCGTTCCGCCGTCTGCTGGCCGCGCGCACCGGTACGGTGTGAGCCATGCCGACCTACGACGACGACCTGCGCCTGGCTCACGTGATCGCCGACCAGGTCGACTCCCACACCATGTCCCGCTTCAAGGCCCTCGACCTGACTGTGGAGTCCAAGCCGGACAACACCCCGGTGAGCGACGCGGACCGCACGGCCGAGGAGATCATCCGCAGCCACCTCTCGCGGGCTCGCGGTCGTGACGCGATCGTCGGCGAGGAGTTCGGCGAGTCCGGGCACGGCGCGCGGCGCTGGATCGTCGACCCGATCGACGGGACCAAGAACTTCGTGCGCGGCGTCCCCGTGTGGGCCACGCTCATCGCGCTGGCCGACGGCGACGAGGTCGTCGTCGGGCTCGTGTCCGCGCCCGCGCTGGGCCGCCGCTGGTGGGCCGCCAAGGGCACGGGCGCGTGGACGGGGCGCTCGCTCGCGGCCGCGAGCCGCCTGAGCGTGTCCAAGGTCAGCAGGCTCGAGGACGCGTCGCTGTCCTACTCGTCGCTGTCCGGCTGGGAGGAGCGCGGCAAGCTCGACGCGTTCCTCGACCTGACACGCGAGACGTGGCGCACGCGCGCCTACGGCGACTTCTGGTCCTACATGCTCGTCGCGGAGGGTGCCGTGGACGCGGCCGCCGAGCCCGAGCTCGAGCTCTACGACATGGCTGCCCTGGTCCCCATCGTGACCGAGGCCGGCGGGAGCTTCACGTCGCTCGACGGCGCGCCCGGACCGTGGGGCGGCAATGCCGTGGCGACCAACGGGCTGCTGCACGACGACGTCCTGGGCCGGCTGTCCTGACGGGTCCGTCGTGAGCTGCTGACCGGCTGCGCCTGGCTGCCGAGAACGAGGTTGTGGTCGCTATCCCACGGATAGCGACCACGACCTCGTTCTGGGCACGACTACTTCGCGCGCGGCACGCTCTTGAGCTCCGACCAGTCGTACCAGAGCAGGTCGCGCTCGCTCACGCGGTCGAGGGCCGCGTCGAGGTCCTCGTCGCGGTCCTCGTCGGCGGCTGCGAAGACGTCGGCGATGTCGGTGGCGGCCTCGGGCTCGTCGACGTGCACGCACACGATCCGCACCTCGGGGATGGTCGCCGTGACCTCGACCGCGCTGGGTGCGACGTCCTCGGCGGTCTCGCCGCCACGGGGCTCGGTCAGCGAGACCATCTCGTCGGGGACGTCGACGGTCACGACGAGGCGCTGACGCGGGGCGCCGACCCGGCCGGCGATGAGCGCGAGGGAGTCGTCGGCGGCCTCGAGGGCCGCGGCGAACTCCAGGCCCTCCTCGTCCTCGTCGGGCAGCTCGCGGGAGAGGGCGGACGTGACGGCGTGGGCGGCTCGCGGAGCGAGCGACCACACGGCCTCGTCGCCGGTCACGGTGACGGCGTCGAGCTCGTCGACGGTGGCGGGAACGTAGATGCGCATGGGATCAGTGTGCCGGTTCCGGGACGCGTTCGCGTGATCCGCCCGCTGCGGGAGCCACCGGCACTGTTCCGAGCTCGGTCCGTACCCGTTGCGCCAGGGCCGCGACCGCGTGCCGTACCGCTGCCTCGGGCGCCAGCTCGGCGAGCGTCCGCCCCGCGAGGAGCGTCGCGTCGAGCGAGGCCCGGTCGTCGGGCAGCACGTGCAGGTCCACGACGCCCCCGTACCGACCGAGGGCGTCACGGACCGCCACCTCGGGGCGCGGCCCTGCCGCCGAGGCGCGGACGCGGTTCGCGACGACGATCCTGTGCGCGCCTGCTCCTGCGCCCGAGTCGGCGAGCTCGGCGAGTCCCCGCACGAGCCGCTGGATCCCGATGGCATCTGCTCCCCCCACGACGAGCACGGCGTCCGCTGCGGCGAGCGCGCTCAGGGTCGCACCGTTGCGCTGGGGGGCTCGGGTGTCGTAGGTGAGGAGCTCGTCCTGCTCGATCCCGAACCCGCAGTCGATCACGGTCCAGTCCGCGAGCGCCCGGCCGTGCTCCCAGACGACGTCGAGCGACGAGCCCGGGAGCTCGGGCCAACGCGCGGCGCGGGCTATCCCCGTGAGGACGCGCAGGCGCGGTGCGACCTCGGGGGCCAGGCGCGCGAGTCCCGCCAGGTCGAGCGTGCCGTGGCTCGCGCTGCGTGCCGCCGCGGCGATCCCGGACGACTCGTCGAGCAGCCCGAGGTGCTGGGCCACTGATCCGGCGTAGGTGTCCGCGTCGACCAGGAGCACGTCCTGGGGACGAGAGCCCTCCGTGCCCGACGACGGGCCGTTCCTCCGGCGTCCTCGTCGACGCCTGCCGATCCCGCGCTCGGGCCCCAGTCCGGCCAGCTCCGCGGCGAGGTGCACCGCGACCGTGGTCCGCCCGGGTGCGCCCGTGGGACCCCAGACGGCGAGCACCCGTCCGCGGCGCGTCTCGACCGGCGCGGGCACCGGGGGCGCACCTCCCGGTCGACCTGAGCCGCGACCTGCCGGAGGCGCTCCGGGGGCGTCGGCAGGTCCTGTGCCGCTCCCCCGCCCCCGCGCCTCGTCACGCACCGTCTCGACGAGCACCGAGGTCGGCGTGCCCTCGTCGAGGACCACGTCGATCCCGATCGCCCGCAACCGGTCGGCGAGCCAGCCCGGTCCGTCGGCGAGGGCCACGACCCGTACCCCGTGCTCGTGCAGGTGAGCCACGGCCTCCCGGTCGAGGCCCGGCAGGTCGGCCGAGATCACCGCCGCCGTCCCCGCGCCCGCGCCGGCTGCCGCCAGGAGCTCGGTGAGGTCGGCGCATCGGCGCGCGACCGCGACCCCCGATCCTGGCCTCGTCAGTGCCGTCACGACGACCGTCTCGCCGTCCCCGCGCACGGCGCACAGGACCGACGCCGGCGGCGTGGTCGGTTCGAGCGTCATGACGCTCCCCCGGCGACCGGCACGACGGCGATCTCGCCCTCCGCGGCGAGTGCACCCAGGACCTCGGGCAACGAGTCGGTCGGGACGAGCACGTGGAGCGTCGTCGTGCCGCCGGTGACGAGCGTGCTCGACGCCTCCGCGACCTGCGCGACGACGACCTGGCCCACGAGCTCGTGCGGCGGTTCGGGAGCCGAGGACTCGTCCCCTGCACCTCGTGCGCTCGACGTGTCCGGGACGAACCAGACGTCCACGAGCGCGCCGTCCGTGACCCGGTCCGACAGTCCTCCGGCGACCGAGATCGCCACGGGCCGTACCGCGAGGTCGGCCGGGTCACCGACCGCGCTTCGCGGGACGAGCTCACCCTCCCCGACGACGCGCAGCGCCACGAGGTCCTCGGGCACGGCCTCGCCCACGACGAAGTAGGCGTCCTCCCCCGCACCGAGGCGGACGTCGACGGTCCGGAGCGCACCCAGGTCGAGCGTCTGGCCCGGGGTGAGCGGCCCGGCCGCGGCATAGACCGCGACGGTCCGTCCTGCCGTCGACACGGCCCAGGACCCGAGGGCCACGGAACCCGCCACGAGGACGATCCCGAGCACGAGTCGTGGGTCACGCCAGGTAGGTCTGCGTATCCGTGCCGCCGTCGGGGTGGGCGGGCGGTCGATCGTGCTCGTCATGAGGATCCGTTTCGTCGGGACG
The DNA here is from genome assembly GCF_042726295.1 of Oerskovia sp. NPDC060338. NCBI lineage: Bacteria > Bacillati > Actinomycetota > Actinomycetes > Micrococcales > Cellulomonadaceae > Oerskovia > Oerskovia sp. NPDC060338. The sequence continues at coordinate 174,364 of NZ_JBHXCQ010000007.1, read as the reverse complement.
GTCGAGGGCGGAAGGGGCGGGCGAGGTCGGTCGGGCGCTGCGGGTCGGGTGCTGCCTCGATCCGCACCTCGGGCGAGGCCGGGAGGCGTGCTCGTGCACATCATGGCTGCTGGGACGTAGGGGCGGGAGGTGACCTCGGGGTGGCTGTGGACAACTCCGTCCATCCGGCGCCCCGTGGAAGAATGTCGGCATGGCACCGCGCTTTCTCACCCTCGCCGACGTGACGGAGGAGCTCAACATCTCCGCAGCGCAGGCGTACGCCCTGGTCCGCAGCGGCGACCTGCCGGCGATCCAGGTCGGCGGGCGCGGGCAGTGGCGCGTCGAGGCCACCGAGCTCGAGGGGTACATCCAGCGCATGTACCAGCAGACACGTACGCGTATCGACGCCAGAGACTTCGAGGGCTGAGCCGCTCCTACCCGTCGAGGCCGTCCGTCGACGGAGCGCACCGTCGCGGGGCGTGCGGCACCTGCCCTGCGCCGCTGCCAGACCCTTCTCCCCCTGCTCCCCTGCATCCCCCTGCGCCGGCCCCTAGGTCTCGCTCACGCACACCAGTGCGGAGAACGGTACGAGTCGACCTGACCCGGCCGTCCTGCCCGGCCCCTGGTCGCGTCGCGGCTCGTCGATGTCCAGGTGGTCCCTGCCCACCCGTGCGATCCGCCCGTCCAGCTGACCGGACGTGGTCCGGACGCGGACCTGCGCACGGTCGCGCATGAGCGCGCGCAGCACCGCACCGAGCGACCTGCCCACCTCCGCGTGCGTGGCAGGCGCCAGGGCGTTGCGGGTCAGACCGGAGATCGACGCGATCGCGGCCGACGGCACGACGTGCTGTCGCGATCTCTCGGCCAGGAGGACCCATTCAGGGGCCACGTCGCGTACCTCGGCTGCCAGACGGTGCCCGTCGGCGAGGTGAACGTCGAGCGGCGCGCCCACGGCCGCCCGCAGCCGGTCCGTCAGCAGGATCGTCGCCTGCTCCGCGCGGGTCAGCTCGGCGACGGCCTGCATCCCGTCGGCGGCCTCCGCCGCGTCGAGCTGTGCCGTGAGATCGGCGAACAAGAGGTCCCAGCGCACGCGGACACGCTAGTGCCTACCCGGGGGGTTTCGTCCAGACCTGTCCGCAGTGCGACATTCCCCTGGACAAGACAAGGAGGATCGAGTTTGATGTAACGAGATCAAACGCGATCAAATGCGATGATCAGGAGTGCACGGAAGTCACCGTCTTCAGGGGGAAGCAATGACGCAGCAGTCTCGGCACGCACAGGACGGCGAGCACGATCGACGCGCGCCACGGCTCGCGGCTCTCGTCGCCCTCTCGACCGCGGGCGGGCTTGCCGCAGCCCTCCTCGCGGGACGAGGGCTTCGCATGCTCCAGTCCCTGCCTGCGGCACACGTCGAGGTGTACCTGGAGATTCTCGTGCTCGCCGTCGGTGCTGCGCTCGCCGCATGGGTCGCACTGACCTCCGCCGTAGCCCTGGTCTGCCTGATCGCTCAGAGCGTCGGGCAGCGATGGGAGACGGGTGAGCGCCTCGTTCGTCGCCACGCACCCGCTGCTGTCCGCAGGCTTGCCAGCGTCGGCGTCTCGCTCTCGGTCGGAGCCGGACTGACCCTGGGAGCGGGCTCAGCACAGGCCACCGAGCTGCCGTACGTGCCGGAGGACAGCACGAGCGGACCCGTCGTCGACCTGGGATGGCAGCCCACCACTCCGACGGACGGCCCGGTCGGCGACGAACAACACCTGCTCGGCAAGGACCTGACGGACGCCACCTCCGAGGACGTCCCCCCGGCTCCGCCGCTGCCCGCGCCCGGTCCCCGGTCGTCAGCAGGAGACCACCTCTCCGCCCCTGCCGCCGACTCGCCCCCCGGGCAAGATCCTTCGGCCGTTCCCGAGCCCGTCCCCACCGTGGCAGCCTCCCGGTCGGCCGCACCGCCGTCCGAGCCGTCCACCGCACCGGCTCCCCACACCGCAGCACGCTCCCCCCATGCCCCCACGATCATGGACGCGCCGCCGACCGGGCGGCCTGACGGTGCCGGGACAGGTTCTCCCCAGCCCCCGCACACTCCCCTCGGCACGCTGCTCGGCTCACCAGCACAGACGGCAGCACCTTCCCCGACCACGACGTCGGACCCCACCGCACCCGCGCCCACGGTCGTGGAGATCGTCGTGCTCCGCGGCGACACCCTGTGGTCGATCGCGGGCAGGAGCCTGGGCCCGAACGCCTCCGACGCATCGGTCGCCACCGAGTGCCGACGCTGGTTCGACGCCAACCGAGACGTCATCGGTGACGATCCCGACCTCATCAAGCCTGGTCAGATCCTCAGCGCACCCCTGTCTCCCTGACCTCGGGCGCGGCGGCCGACCGCCCCGCGCACACCTCTTCCCCGCGACCGGCAGCCAGGCCGGTCCCACGTCTCGCCCCGCGGGGCGCTCGCACGAGCGCCCCGGTCCCTCGTCGTACCCCGAAGGAGCACCATGTCGATCTCCACGGAGCATCCCGTCGTCCGCACCCTGCGTTCGGGCGGGGTCCCCCGCCACGACCCCGTCGCGACCCTGCCGCGGGCCGGCCACCGATCAGTGCGGGTCCTGACGTTCGGCGGCCCACCCCAGTTCCCGCACTCCGAGGACCTGGAGGAGAGCGGCCGACCCGTGGTCTCCGCGCCGGAGGCGGACCTGCCGGACCCGACCTCGATCTGCTGCTCGGTCGTGCGCGCCGCGGTCGAGGTGCTGCGAGGCGAGCGGCCCGTCGCACAGCTCCAGCGCTGGCTCGCCCCCGACGTGTTCGACGCGATCGGTCGCCGCGCACAGCTCACCCAGGACGCACCGGACCGCGTCGTCGCCTCCCGCCCCGTCGCGATCCGTCGGGCCAGGCTCCTGCGGCTCGGCGACACCGCTGCCGAGGCCACGATCGTCCTGGAGGACATGGACAGAGTGCGAGCGGCGGCCGTCCGACTCGAGGCCCGGCGCGGCGTGTGGCGCGTCGTGGTCCTCGAGATCGGCTGACCGCCGCTCGCAGTGCTCCTCGGGCGAGGGCTAGTCCTCTTCGTTCAACCCGTGGCAGAGCTTGTACTTCTTGCCCGAGCCGCAGGGGCACTTGGCGTTGCGGGGCGTGCCGGGGAACGTGCGCCCGTCACCCTCGACCGCGGTCGCCTCGCCGTGCAGGGCGCGGCGGGCACGGCGCGAACCGTCACCCGAGACCACGGTCTGTCCCGAGCCGTCGTCCGACGGCGCCGAGTACTGCAGCGGGATCTGCTCGCCCGGACCGTCGAGGCCCTTGGCGATCAGCGTGGGCTCGGCCTTCGGTGCGGGGGCCGAGGCGGCGTCCTCGACGGGCGCGTCCACGACCTCCTCGGCGACCGGCTCGTCCTGGACGGCCTCGGCCTCAGCAGCTGCCTTCGCGGCGGCTGCTGCCGCCACGGCGGCACCCGCGGCCGCGGCCCCGGCCGTCCCTCCGAACGCCTGACCCGCCGCCGACTGCGCGGCAGCAGCGGCCGACACCGGGTTGACCGCGGGCGTGGTCGGCTCGGCGACCTTGACCTCGAGGTTGAACAGGAAGCCGACCGACTCCTCCTTGATGGCCTCGGTCATCGCCTGGAAGAGCTGGAAGCCCTCGCGCTGGTACTCGACGAGCGGGTCGCGCTGCGCCATGGCGCGCAGGCCGATGCCCTCCTTGAGGTAGTCCATCTCGTAGAGGTGCTCGCGCCACTTGCGGTCCAGCACCGAGAGCACCACGCGGCGCTCGAGCTGACGCATGTTGGAGCTCCCGAGGGTCGCCTCGCGGTCCTGGTACGCCACGCGGGCGTCGGACAGGATCTCCTCGAGGATCAGCTCGCGCGTCAGGCGCGTGGCTCCCCCGGCCTGCTCGACGACCTCGTCCACCTCGATCGAGACCGGGTAGACCGCGCGCAGCGCCGTCCACAGGCCCTCGAGGTCCCAGTGCTCCGGGTTGCCCTCGGACGTGGCGCCGTCGACGTACGCCGTGACGACGTCGGTGATGAAGTGCTGGATCTGCTCCTGCATGTCCTCGCCTTCGAGGACGCGGCGACGCTCGTCGTAGATGACGGTGCGCTGACGCGAGAGGACGTCGTCGTACTTGAGGACGTTCTTGCGGATCTCGAAGTTGCGCGCCTCGACCTGACCCTGCGCGCTCGCGATGCCGCGCGTGACGATCTTGGACTCGAGGGGCACGTCGTCCGGGAAGCCCGCGCGGTTCATCATGGACTCGGCGAGGTTCGAGTTGAACAGACGCATCAGGTCGTCCTGCATCGACAGGTAGAACCGGGACTCGCCCGGGTCACCCTGACGGCCGGAACGACCACGCAGCTGGTTGTCGATACGACGCGACTCGTGACGCTCGGTGCCGAGCACGTACAGCCCGCCGAGCTCCTTGACCTCGTCGTGCTCCGCGGCCACCGCGGCCTTGGCGCGCTCGACGGCCTCGGGCCACGCGGCCTCGTACTCCTCGGGGTTCTCCGTGGCGTCGAGCCCACGGGCCGCGAGGTCCGCGACGGCCATGAACTCGGCGTTGCCACCGAGCATGATGTCCGTCCCACGACCGGCCATGTTGGTCGCGACCGTGACCGAGCCCTTGCGGCCGGCCTGCGCGACGATCGCGGCCTCACGCTCGTGCTGCTTGGCGTTGAGGACCTCGTGCGGGACGCCCTGCTTCTTGAGCTTGGACGAGAGCAGCTCGGACTTCTCGACGCTCGTGGTGCCGACCAGGACCGGCTGACCCTCGGCGTGGCGCTCGACGATGTCCGCGACGACCGCGTCGAACTTGCCCTCCTCGTTCTTGTAGACGAGGTCCGGCTGGTCCACACGCTGCATCTTGCGGTTCGTGGGGATCGGGACGACGCCCAGCTTGTACGTGCCCTGGAACTCCGCGGCCTCGGTGTCGGCCGTACCCGTCATGCCCGAGATCTTGTCGTACAGGCGGAAGTAGTTCTGGAGCGTGATCGTGGCGAGCGTCTGGTTCTCCGCCTTGATCTGCACGCCCTCCTTGGCCTCGATGGCCTGGTGCATGCCCTCGTTGTAGCGGCGCCCCGCGAGGATACGACCTGTGTGCTCGTCGACGATCATGACCTCGCCGTTGAGGACGACGTAGTCCTTGTCGCGCTTGAAGAGCTCCTTGGCCTTGATCGCGTTGTTGAGGAACCCGATGAGCGGCGTGTTGAGCGACTCGTACAGGTTGTCGATGCCGAGGTAGTCCTCGACCTTCGCGATACCGGGCTCGAGCACACCGATGGTGCGCTTCTTCTCGTCGACCTCGTAGTCGGTCTCCGGGTTCAGGCGGCGGACCACCTTGGAGAACTCGCCGTACCAGCGGTTCGCGTCGCCCGACGCGGGGCCCGAGATGATGAGCGGCGTACGCGCCTCGTCGATGAGGATCGAGTCGACCTCGTCGACGATCGCGAAGTTGTGGCCGCGCTGCACCAGGTCGTCGGTGCTCCACGCCATGTTGTCGCGCAGGTAGTCGAAGCCGAACTCGTTGTTCGTCCCGTACGTGATGTCCGCGGCGTACTGCTCGCGGCGGACCGCCGGGGTCTGCCCGGAGATGATGCAGCCCGTCGTGAGGCCGAGGGCGCGGAACACGCGGCCCATCAGGTCGCTCTGGTACTTGGCGAGGTAGTCGTTGACCGTGACGACGTGGACGCCCTTGCCGGACAGCGCGTTGAGGTACGCCGGGAACGTCCCGACGAGGGTCTTGCCCTCACCGGTCTTCATCTCCGCGATGTTGCCCATGTGCAGGGCCGCGCCGCCCATGAGCTGCACGTCGTACGCGCGCTGCCCCAGGGTGCGACGAGCCGCCTCGCGGACCGCGGCGAAGGCCTCGGGGAGCAGCTCGTCGAGCGTCGCCCCGTTCGCGATCCGCTCCTTGAAGCGGTCCGTCTCCTCGCGCAGCTCCTCGTCGCTGAGGTCCTCGAAGCTGGGCTCCAGCTTGTTGACCTGCTCAGCCAGGCCGGACAACTTCTTCAGGATCCGGCCCTCGCCGAAGCGCAGGACCTTCTCGAGGATCGCAGGCACGCAGTACTCCCGTATCGATCGCGCCCCCGGGCCGGACGGTCCGGGGCGAATGCGAGGCGACCACCTTTCGGCAGTCGGCTGGATCACACCACAGACCATCGTAGGCGAGTCCCGAGCGTGGTAGGGCTTCTGTCCGGCGATGGGGGTTTCGCTCTGCGGCGAAACCCGCCGCGCCGGCCGCCCGTCACCTCTACCCGGCGACCACCCCCGCGGCGCCCTGTGCCGGGGGCTGGGCGAGCTCGGCGGCGAGCGCAGGTGCGAGGTCCCCCAGCGGCCCGACGACGACGCTCGCCATGCCCAGCCAGGTCGCCATGAGGCGGAGCTCGGCCGCGAGCGCCGGGGCGGTCTCTGCGTCCGCATGCTCCTCGCGGTGGGCTGCGAGGACCCGCAAGATGCCCGCGCGACGATCCGCCTTGAGGTCCACCTTGGCCGTGATGCGGTCACCCTGGAGGAACGGCAGGACGTAGTAGCCGTGGACCCGCTTGGCCGCGGGCACGTAGATCTCGATGCGGTAGCGGGTCCCGAACAGCTGCTCGAGCCGAGTCCGCTCGAACACGAGCGGGTCGAACGGGCTGAGCAGCGCGCGCCCCTGCGCCCGTCGCGGGACCACGGCGTCACGGTGCAGGTACGTGGTCTCGTCCCACCCCCGCACCTCGACGGGCCGGAGCACGCCGTCCTCGACGAGCTCGTCGAGCGCACGTCGTGGGGCCGGCCCTCTGAGCCGGAAGTAGTCGCGGAAGCAGCGCAGGGTCCCGACCCCGTGCGCCCTGGCCCCGATCTCCAGCAGCCGACGGACCGCGTCCTCGTCGCTCACGGGTGGCGCCGCGACGACCGCGGCGGGAAGGACGCGTTCGGTCAGGTCGTAGCAGCGCTCGAACGCCGCGTTGCGGCGCGCGGCGGTGATCTCACCGGTGAAGAAGAGGAACTCGAGGGCCCGCTTGGCGAGCGACCAGTTCCAGCCCCACTCGGTCGTGGTGCGCGCCTCGCCCATGCCCTCGGCCTCGAGCAGCTCGTGGACCTCGCCCGCGGTGATGGGGCCGCGCGCCGCGACGATCCCGCGGACGTGCTCGACCACCGCGGAGTGCGACAGCTCGACACCGCTGATGGCCCCCCACGCCTCGGTCCGGTAGGCACGCTGGCGCCACTCGAGGAAGCGGTAGGTCTCGGGCGGTACGTAGGAGGCCACGTGCCCCCAGTACTCGACGAGCCTGCGCGGCGCGCGACCCGCCGCGCGGTCGAGCAGGCTCACGTCGTAGGGACCGAGGCGGGAGTACAGCGGGACCAGGTGCGCCCGGGCCAGGACGTTGACCGAGTCGATCTGGAGCAGCCCCAGCCGGTCCACGGTGCGCTGCACGTGCCGCAGCGTGACCTGCCGGGGCGTGGCTCCGTCGTCGGGCCGGGGGGTGTGCAGACCCTGCGCGGCGAGCGCGACGCGACGAGCCTGGGCGAGCGACATTGTCTCGGTCTTCACCCGACCCATCCTGCCCGTCCCCCCTGACACACGGCGCGGCGAGCGTGCGGGCCACGCAGCGCGGGCCGCACGCCGACGGGGTGGCCTCGCCTGGTCGGCGACGCCACCCCGTCGGGTCGGTTCTGGGTCAGACGGACCTCGCGGTGCTCACCCCTGGTCGGGGGATCCCTTCAGGCCGCCGGCGCACGCCGTGTCGAGCGCGATGACCCCGTAGCTCCAGCCCCTGCGCCGGTAGGCGACCGAGGGACGGGCGGTCTCGACGTCGACGAAGAGGTAGAAGTCGTGGCCCACCATCTCCATCTCGTAGAGGGCGTCGTCGATCGTCATGGGCTCCGCGGAGTGCAGCTTCTGACGGATGACGACGGGCGAGTCGCCGAGCTGGGTCTCGACCGCCTCGCCGGGCACACCGGGGTGCGCGGCGACGGGCTCGGGCTGCTTGTCCTCCGGGATGAACGGCCGGACGTCGACGGGCGGCTGGGGGTTGTTGTTGCGGTGGTCCTTGCGGCGGTCGCTGACGCGCCGCAGCCTCTCCTGAAGCTTGTTCATGGCCAGGTCGAGTGCCCCGAACCGGTCGTCGGCTGCCGCCTCGGCGCGGACGACGGGTCCCTTGGCGCGGACGGTCAGCTCGACCCTCTCGCGCACCTCGGACAGTCGGGGGTTGTTCTCGTGGGTGACCTCGACGTCGATCCGCTGGGCGGTCGGTGCGAACTGCTCGAACTTCGCGAGCTTTTCTTCCACGTGTCGGCGGAAGCGGTCAGCCACTTCCGTGTGCCTGCCGACGACAACGATCTCCATGTGAGCCTCCGCAAAGGGTCTCGGACGCTCCCGTTTCTCCAGAGCGTCCCGTGTGGTCCTGGGTCTGGCTCCCCCGAGGGGGATCCGGAGTACCTATCACCTCCCTGCCCGAAGACCTTGCCTCGGGTCTGTCGCTCTGTGGCCGCACGGGTCCCGTTACCAACCGTTCCCCGTGACGACTGGACCCCAGGTTAACCCCCCTGCGAGGTAAAGGCAGCATCTACGCGAGATGAACTTCGGGGGCCGCGGAACCCCGCCGAGGAGGGGGTGTCGCGGCCAGCACGACAGCCCCCAGGACGCGTGCTCCGAGCCCCTCCAGGGCGCGCTCGCAGGCCGCGAGCGTGGCCCCCGTGGTGAGCACGTCGTCGACCAGGAGGCACGTGGCTCCCACGAGCGACGGGCTCGACCGGACGCCCTGCCGGGTCGCCCGGACCGTCGCCAACCGCTCCCCCCGGCCCCGCGAACCCCGCCCCACCTGGTCGCGCCCGCGCTGCGCCAGCAGTGCCGCAGGGACTGCCTCGAGGCCCGCCTCTCCGAGCCCCTGCGCGAGGGCGCGGGCCAGGGAGAGGACAGGCTCGCGCCCCCGGGCGCGCCGGGCCGCGCCGGTCGACGGCGCAGGCACCACGAGCACGGGGCCCCGCCCGCTCCCGGCACGGGTCCTGGTCTCCCCGCGCCCGACGGCGGACCGCACCTGGGGCGCCAGGGTCACCCCTGCCCGGCGCGCCGCGGAGTCGAGCACCCCTGCGAGGTCCACGCGCCCCTTGTCCTTCCACGCCACCACCACGTCCCGCAGCGGGCCCGTGTACGACGCGCAGGCCCACACGGGCAGCGGGGGCCGACCGTCGAGCCGGTCGAGCCGTGGGGCGTCCCGCTCGCGGCGGGTCGGCGCGGCGTCGAGCAGCCCGGCGCACCCAGGGCACAGCACCAGGTCCCTCGCGCCGCACCCGGGGCACTCGATCGGGACGACGAGCCGGGTCAGCGAGGCGGCCGCGCCCGCGAGCGCGGCGACGAGCGGGTGATCCCCCAGGAAACCCGTGGCCGTCGGGAGCCGGCGGCCGGGGGTCCCGGTAGCCGGTGAGGGGCGACGGGGCGCTCGGCGACCCGAGGACGGCGCGGAGGAGGACGGCACGGCCGGAGCCTGCCACGCCGCGCCGCGTCCCAGGGCGGCACCGAACTTGCCCTGTGGACCCAGCATCGGTTCTGGCGCCTGTGCACCGGCCCGTGCGCAGGCACAGCCTCCGCACCACCGGGTCAGCCCGGGAACGTCGGCAGCGCGACTCCCTCGATCCGCTTCTCCCACACCGCACCGGACCGGCTGCGCCCGAACAGCGTGCCGTTCTCGGTCAGGACCTGCACGGTTCGTTCCCCGTCGCCCGCGCTGATCGCCGTCGCGCCCGCCACCGGGGACAGCCGGGTCGTGTCTCCCCCGACCGCGACGAGATGGACCGCCGGAGACGTCTCCGCCTCGTCCGTCCCGAGGACCGCGAGCAGCGTCTCGTCGGCCCACACGACCTGAGACGCCGACCTGATGGGCGCCCCGACCCGGAAGGGTTCGGACAGCGCGGTCGGCACGTCCTTCTCGTCGCGCACGATCCCTGCGACGTCGACGCGGGTCGCTCCCAAGGCGTCCGAGCTGACCACCGCGATCCGCGCCCCGTCGTGAGCCACCCGGATCGACTGGACGGAACGACCGGCGAGCCACGGGGCGGCGACCTCGACCGGGGTCCCGGCGTCGGCCAGGTCCGACCGCACGACCTGCAGGACTCCCGCCTGCGCCCGCGGACCCGACCAGACACCACCCAGCCGGTCCACGCTCGGGGCCAGGAGGTCGTCGCCGGTCAGGAGGGTCACCCCCGGAAGGGTCTTCGTCGGCAGGCGCAGCAGGTTGCTCGTACCGTCCCGGACGACGAGGGGGCGGGCGTTGGCGCCCTGCGCGAGCGCGGTCGCGTCGATGCCCTCGAGCGAGACGGCAGGAGCGAGCGGAACCAGGTCGTCGGCTCCCGTCTCGAGCGTCATGACCTGGCCCTGGGCCGCGACGACCTCGTTCCCCACCGCGTCCGCCTTGGCCAGCACCGGGCCGCCTGAGGGCGTGCTGAGCAGGTCCTCGCCCCGATACAGGTTGACGGTCAGAGGCACCGCGTCGAAGAGCGTCGCCTCGAGCTGCGCCTTGAGCAGCGCGCGGTCCTCGGGCGACGCCAGCGAGATCGCGTCCGTCAGGCGCACGTCGACGACCCCGCCCTCGTTCGTGACCGCGTCGATGCTCAGGCGCGTCCCCTCGGGGACGACGACGTCGGTCGAGCCGCGGAGCCACTCGACGGGACCGACCAACGTCTCGTCCACCGCGTTGGTCTGCCAGGTCCTGTTGGGGAACCAGCGCTCGTCGGGGACCAGGACCTCACGGTCTGCCGACGGGAAGTAGAGGCGGGTCGACCTGAAGGCGGCCAGGAAGGCGCTCTGCGAGAGCAACAACCCGTCCTCGGCCGTCTCGATCCGCCACTGCCCGTCGCTGCGACGGACGAGCCCGAACGAGACGACCGTGCTGACCGGCACGTCCTCGGTGTACACGCCACGCTTGTCCAGGGCGCCCACGACCGACGCGCTGCCCGTGACCGTGACCGCACCGGTCTGCATCGCCTCCTCGTCGTACGTCAGGTCCAGGTCCCCGTCGAAGACCAGCACCTGCGTCTTCCAGTCCCAGTCGTCCGACGTGAGGAACTCCTGCGCGACGTCGAAGTCTCCCGCCGGCCCGGCCGCCTGCGCGGTCAGGAAGCCCGACACGATGCCCTTCGGGTCGTCGCCCACCGCGGGGCCCCGCGCCCGCAGGCCCGGAGCGTTGAAGCCCTGCACCACGGTGTCCCCCTGGATCACGGGACCGGACGTGGGGATCGCCGCACAGCCCGAGAGGGCGACGGCCGCCACGACGAGGCTCGCGGCCCGCGCGGCCCAGCGACGTCGTCGTTCCGCTGTCCTCGTCATGGTCGCTCCTCGTCCGCGGTGTGCTCGTGCGCCGCCCGGAGCGCCCCCTGGCGCCCGGCGACCAATGGCTCGTCGGGGAGCACGGGGAGCGCCGACGGGCTCGTGGTCCCTTCGGCCGGGTCCTCGACCGGACCCACCGGACCTGTCGCCGGGCCGAGCCCGCGCGTGCGGGTGGGCTCCTCCGGGACGAGCGGGAGCGGGGAGGACGAGAGATGGATCCCGGCCCGGAGCGGGAGCGTGAGCCGGAACGCAGCGCCCCGACCCGGGCGGCCCCACACCTCGAGCCAGCCTCCGTGCAGGTGGGCGTCCTCGAGCGAGATCGCCAGACCGAGCCCGGTCCCGCCGGTCGTGCGTGCCCGCGCCGGGTCCGCCCGCCAGAAGCGGTCGAACACGTGCAGCGCCTCGTCCTCGGTCATCCCCACGCCGTGGTCGCGGACGACGATCGCGACCGCGTGCCGGTCCTGGGCGACCGTGATCTCGACGGGGCGCTCCTCGGCGTGCTCGATCGCGTTGACCACGAGGTTGCGCACGATCCGCTCGACCCGTCGCGGGTCGACGTCCGCGATCGCGGGCTCGTCCGGGAAGTGCACCGACATCCAGACGCCCTTGCGCTCGGCGAGCGGGGCCGCGAGGTCCACGGCCGCGTTGACGACGTCTCGCACGTCGCGCCGCTCGGCGTCCAGCTGCGCTGCCCCCGCGTCGAACCGGCTGATCTCGAGGAGGTCCGCAAGGAGGTCCTCGAACCTGTCGAGCTGGGTCTGCAGGAGCTCCGCCGACCGCTTCGACGCGGGGTCGAAGTCGTCGCGCGAGGCGTGCAGGACCTCGCCCGCCATGCGGATCGTCGTGAGCGGCGTGCGCAGCTCGTGCGACACGTCCGACACGAAGCGCCGCTGGAGCAGGGACAGCTCCTCCATCCGACCGATCTGGAGCTGGAGGCTCTCGGCCATCTCGTTGAACGAGCGCGCGAGCGTCGCGAGCTCGTCGTGGCCCTTCACCGGCAGACGCTCGTTCAGGTGCCCGTCGGCGAGCCGCTCGGCGACGCCTGCGGCGTTGCGGACCGGCTGGACGGCCTGGCGCGTCACGACCCAGGTGATGAGCACCAGGATGCCCACCATGAAGGCTGCCCCGAGGGCCAGCGTCCCCTGGAGGAAGGACAGCGTCTCCTGCTCGGGCGCGAGCGAGTACAGGAAGTAGAGCTCGTACGTCCCGACCGTGGGGACCTGGACCTTGGACCCCACGAGCACCCCGGGGTCCACGGGCGAGTGCGGGTCGGACGGGTCCCGGGGGATCGCGACCGACTGGAGCTCGCGACCGTCGCTCTCGAGGACCGCGTCGCGCAGCTCGTCCGAGACCAGGCTCGTCAGCTGGTTGTCGGTGCTGACGTCGTTGAGGCGCGAGGTGGCTCCCTCGGGCCGCATGAGGAAGATCTTGCGGTCCGGGCTGCCGCTCGTGCGCAGGGTGTTGTGGACGTCGAGGAGGAGAGTCTGGAGCTCGGAGTCCTTGGTCTTGGACAGCGACGCCGTGAACAGGCTCTGCGCCTGCTGGATCGAGTTCGCGCTCTCGACGTTGATCTGCTCGAGCCGTTGCTCGAACAGGCCGTCACGCATGGTGCTCGACAGGTAGGCACCGAGAGCCGCGACCGTGATCGCACCCACGACCAGCGCGGTCCCGACGACGCGCAGCTGCATCGACGACCGGGCGCGCCAGGTGAGCCGTCCGATCGCGGCACGCACCCGACGTCGGGTACGGCGGAACGTCAGCCCCACCCGACCTCGGAGCGACGAGCTGCTCACCCGCGTGCCGCGCCCGCCTTGTAGCCGACGCCGCGCACCGTCAGGACGATCTCCGGGTTCTCCGGGTCGTGCTCGACCTTGGACCGCAGCCGCTGCACGTGGACGTTCACCAGGCGCGTGTCCGCCGCGTGACGATAGCCCCAGACCTTCTCCAGGAGGACCTCACGCGTGAAGACCTGCCAGGGCTTGCGCGCGAGGGCGACCAGCAGGTCGAACTCGAGCGGCGTGAGCGCGATGGGTCGCGCGTCGCGCGTGACCCGGTGCCCCGTCACGTCGATCTCCACGTCCCCGATCGACAGGTGCTCGGGGGCCGGCTCGTCCGAGCGGCGCAGGCGCGCACGGATGCGGGCCACGAGCTCCTTGGGCTTGAACGGCTTGGAGATGTAGTCGTCCGCGCCCGACTCGAGCCCGAGCACCACGTCGACCGTGTCGCTCTTGGCCGTGAGCATGATGATGGGCACCCCCGACTCCGCGCGGATCAGACGGCACACCTCGGTGCCGTCCTTGCCCGGGAGCATCAGGTCCAGGAGGACGAGGTCCGGCTGCGTGCTGCGGAACGTCGCCAGGGCGAGGTCCCCGTCCGCGCAGAAGACCGGGTCGAACCCCTCGGAGCGCAGCACGATGCCGATCATCTCGGAGAGAGCGGTGTCGTCGTCGACCACAAGCACGCGTACCTTCATGACCCCATTTTGCCATCGACCCCGGCAGCGCCCGACCGAACCACCGGGCGGCGCCCAGTGTTCACCCGGGCGGTTCGCTCGCAGCACCTGACAGGCCCCCGTACTAGGGTGGGCCGCGACCGCGCAGGGCACTGTCGAAGTGCCGTGCACGGCCGCACCAGGACGAGGCCTCCGGGCCCCACAGAACCGAGCGGGGACAGCAGAGCAGATGACGACGCCCGACGACGCCGGCACGCCAGCACCGGACGACACCCCGCGCTACGGCCAGCGCGGGCCGCAGCCCCCCGAGGGCGCGGCTGCGCCCGGTGGCGGTGCCCCCGTCCCGCCCGGTGCGCCCCAGCCCGGTCAGTACGGCCAGCCCGGTCAGTACGGCCAGCCCGGTCAGTACGGCCAGCCCGGCCAGCCCACGCCGAATGCCTGGGGTCAGCCGCAGTACGGCCAGCAGGGCCAGTACGGACAGCAAGGCCAGTACGGCGGCCCGGTGCAGCCCGGGTACGGACCCCCGTCGTTCGCGGGCCGCCCCTTCGCGCCGCCCGCCAACAAGCCCGGGATCATCCCGCTGCGCCCGCTGACCCTGGGCGAGATCTTCGACGGCGCGTTCGGCGCGATCCGTTCCAACCCCAAGGTCATGCTCGGGATGAGTGCGACCGTGATCGCGGTCGCGACGATCGTCGGGATGGCCCTCGGAGCACTCGTGTCCGGGATCTTCGCACCGCAGCTCGCTCGGCTCGAGACGGAGCTCGGGAGCGACGTGCAGGTGCTCACGGACATGCTCCCGCTGCTGGGGGCCTCGCTCGTGACCGGCGTCGTCCTCGCGCTCGCGCTCCCGATCGTCAACGGCATCCTGATCACGTCCGTCGGCCAGTCGGTCGTCGGGCGCAAGGCGACTGTGGGCGAGGTCTGGGCCCAGGTGCGCTCCAAGGTGTGGCCCCTCATCGGCTTCTCGTTCCTCACCAACCTCGTCGTCTACGTGGCGACGTTCCTCTACGTGGGGCTGACGATCCTCGGCTTCGTGGGTGACGTCGGCCTCGGGATCGTCGTCCTGCTCCTCGGGTTCGCCGGATGGGCCGTCTTCCTCGCCTGGTTCATCGTCCGGACGCTCCTGATCCCTCCCGCCCTGGTGCTCGAGGGGCAGGGGTTCCGCTCGGCCGTCGTCCGCGGATGGAAGCTCACGCGGGGCGCCTACTGGCGGACCTTCGGGATCTCGCTCCTGGCCTACATCGCGGTGAGCGTCATCGCCAGCATCGTGGTCTACCCGTTCTCGGCCCTCACGACGTTCCTCGTCACCGACACCTTCGGGATCCTGGCCCTCACCGCGGTGGCGCAGATCATCAGCTCGGTCGTCACGTCGGTGTTCCTCGCGGGCGTCGTCTCGCTCCTCTACATCGACGTGCGCATGCGCCGTGAGGGGCTCGACGTCGAGCTCACGGCCGCGGCGAACGAGCACGCCGAGCACGGCACGGCGTGACCGGGGCGCTCTCCGCGTCGCTCGCCGCCGGGCAGGCGGCCTGGTCGGCGCGCCTGCACCTGCCGGTGGCGCTTCGTGGGGACGTCCCCGTGACGCCCGACGCCGACACCGCCCGTCGCTGGCTCCAGGAGGAGCTGCTCGACCCCGTCTACCAGGACCAGCCGTCCCTGCTCATGCGCTTCATCGACTGGCTGGTGGGTCTGTTCGACGGCGTCGAGGTCCTCGACGTGAACCCCGTCGTCGCCTCGCTCGTCGTGGCCGGCGTGGTCCTCGTGGTCGCCGTGATCGCCTACCTGGTCGCGGGCCCCGTCCGGCTCTCGCGCCGGGCGCGCACGTCGGCCGCGGTCTTCGAGGACGACACGCGCTCGGCCACCGACCTGCGCGCGGCGGCCGATGCCGCGGCGGCGGCGGGCGACTGGGCCACGGCCGTGGTCGAGCGCTACCGGGCCGTCGTCCGCTCGCTCGAGGAACGGGTCGTCCTCGATCCGCGCCCCGGGCGCACGGCTCACGAGGCGGCCGATGCCGCGGCCCTGCGCCTCCCTGCCCTCGCGGACCGGCTCGCGGGTGGTGCCCACCTGTTCGACGACGTCCGGTACGGCAAGGTGGCCGTCGGTCCCGCCGCCGACCAGGCGCTGCGTGAGCTCGACGCCGCAGCCCTCGCGACCCGGCCGACGCCCGTCGGCACCGGCTCGCCGGCGACCGGTGCCGACGCTTCCTCGCCCACCGAGGTGCCCACCGACCTGCCCGTCGCGGCCGGGACGTCCTCGACGTCGGGAGCAGAACGATGACGACCGGACTCGCCGCCCCTCCGCCCCCTGTCTCGGCCCCGGACGCGTCCTCGTCCGCGGTCACCACCGCCTACGTGCCCGCCCCGGTCATGGGCGACGGCACCACGGCCGGCTCGCGCGCACGGCGACGGTGGCGTGCCGTGCGCTGGCCGCTCGCGGTCCTGCTCCTCGTCGCGATCGTCGCGGGCCTCGCGGCCCTGTCCCGACCGGCCGTGTCCAGCACGCCCCTGGCCCCCGACAACCCGGGCCCCTACGGTGCCCGTGCGCTCGCCCAGGTGCTCGGCGACCAGGGCGTCGAGGTCGAGTACGTGACCACGACCGCGGACGCGGTCTCCCGGGCCCTCGCCGGGACCACCCTCCTCGTGACCTCGGACCTCGACCTCCTGCCCGAGCAGATCGACGCCCTCCTCGAGACCGAGGCCGACCTGGTGCTCGTCGAGCCCGGGTACGACCTGCTCGAGGGTGCGACCGGCGGGACCGCGACCCTGGCCGACGACTGGTCTTCTCCCGACGCCACCCGGGCCCCGGGGTGCAGCGACCCGGACGCGGTCGCCGCAGGCGCCATCCGCAGCACGGGCTTCGGGCTCACCGCGACCGGGCCCGGTTCCCTCGTCTGCTTCCCGGGGGACGACAGCCCGCCCGACACCGGCGCGTACCTCGTCCACGAGGGCGAGCGCCGCGTCGTCGCGCTCGACGACGGGACCCTGCTCACCAACGCGAGCATCACCGAGGACGGGAACGCCGCGCTCGCGCTGCGCTCGCTCGGGCGCCACGAGACCCTCACGTGGTTCGTGCCGAGCCTCACGGACGCCACGATCTCCGAGGGCGTCGGTGCGGGCACCGGCACGCTCCCCCCGTGGGTCTCGGTCGTGCTCGTCCAGCTCCTCGTGGTCGCGTTCTTCGCGGCACTCTGGCGCGGGCGCCGCCTGGGACGGCTCGTGACCGAGGACCTGCCCGTCGTGGTCCGCGCGTCGGAGACCACGCGAGGACGCGGACGGCTCTACCGGCGCTCCCGCTCGCGCGGCCACGCGGCCGCGGGCCTGCGGGCCCACGGCGCCGACCGCATGGCCGCACGCCTGGGACTGCCCCGCTCGGCGGCCGCCCCGGCCCTGATCGACGCGATCGTCCGTGCCACGCACCGACCGGCCGAGCAGGTCGCGCACCTCCTGTACGGACCACCACCCGCCGACGACGCCGCGCTGCTCGAGCTCGCACGTCACCTTGACCAGTTGGAGAGCGAGGTCTTCCACCCGTGACGCACCACCCCGAGGGGACGAACCCCTATCAGCAGCCCGCCGAGCGCTACGCGCCGTCGCCGGCCCAGCCCGCGACGCCCCCCGCGTACGGGGCTCCGGTCCCCGCTGCTCCCGCCCAGCCCACCCCGGCGCAGGCACCCGCGGCGCCCGCCCCGCAGCCCGTGACCGACGCTCCCGCGCACGCTGCGCCGTCGGGCCCCTCGCACGAGCTGCGCGCAGCCCTCGCGGCCGTGCGCACCGAGGTCGGCAAGGCCGTCGTCGGTCAGGACGCCGCGGTCACGAGCCTGCTCATCGCGATGCTCTGCAAGGGCCACGTGCTCCTCGAGGGCGTGCCTGGCGTCGCCAAGACGCTGCTCGTGCGCACGCTCGCAGCCTCGCTCGACCTGGACACCAAGCGCGTCCAGTTCACGCCCGACCTCATGCCCGGCGACGTCACGGGATCGCTCGTGTACGACGCGCGCACGGCCGAGTTCTCGTTCCGCGAGGGCCCCGTCTTCACGAACCTGCTCCTGGCCGACGAGATCAACCGCACGCCTCCCAAGACGCAGGCCTCGCTGCTCGAGGCCATGGAGGAGCGCCAGGTCTCGGTCGACGGGACGCCGCGGATGCTGCCGGACCCGTTCCTCGTCATCGCGACGCAGAACCCCGTCGAGTACGAGGGCACCTACCCGCTGCCCGAGGCCCAGCTCGACCGCTTCCTGCTCAAGCTCGTCCTGCCGCTGCCCGAGCGCGACCAGGAGATCGAGGTCCTCGCACGGCACGCCGCGGGCTTCAACCCGCGCGACCTCGCCGCCGCGGGGGTGCGGCCCGTCGCGGGCCGCGAGGTCCTCGACCGCGCACGCGCCGAGGTCGCCCAGGTCCAGGTCTCGCGCGAGGTCCTCGGCTACGCCGTGGACGTGTGCCGCGCGACGCGTCACTCCCCCTCGCTGTCGCTCGGCGTGTCGCCCCGAGGCGCCACGGCGCTGCTCGCGACGTCACGCGCGTGGGCCTGGCTGTCCGGTCGCGGGTACGTCACGCCCGACGACGTCAAGGCCCTGGCCCACCCGACGCTGCGTCACCGCGTCCAGCTGCGCCCCGAGGCCGAGCTCGAGGGCGTGACCGCGGAGAGCGTGCTGGACACGGTGCTGGCCTCCGTGCCGGTCCCGCGCTGAGCGCCGGCAGCCTGAAGGGATGACATGGCTCTGACGTGGCGCGCCGTCGCGCTGGCCGCCCTCGGGGTGGTGGCGGTCCTCGTCGTGCCCTCGTACGGCACGGTCCTGGTCTGGGCGCTCGTGGTGGCGCTGCTGTGCGCGCTCGACGTGACCCTGGCGGCCTCCCCGCGGCGGGTCGCGGTCGAACGACGTGTCCCGGGCTCGGTCCGCCTCACGGGTCGCGCGACGTCGCAGCTCGTCGTGACGAACCTGACCGGCAGGCGCCTGCGCGCAGTGGTCCGCGACGCCTGGGCCCCCTCGGCGGGCCCGCAGGTCAACCGGCACCCCGTCGACCTGCCCCCCGGTGAGTCGGCGCGCCTGACGACAGTGCTGGTGCCCACCCGGCGCGGCGACCGGCTCGCGGACAAGGTCACGATCCGCGCCGCGGGACCGCTCGGGCTCGCGGCCCGCCAGGTCTCGCTCGACGTGCCCGGACGTCTGCGCGTCCTGCCCGAGTTCGCGTCGCGCCGGCACCTGCCGAGCCGGCTCGCCCGCCTGCGCGAGATGGACGGGCGCGCCGCGGTCCAGGTGCGCGGCGAGGGGACCGAGTTCGACTCGCTGCGCGAGTACGTGATCGGCGACGACGTACGGTCGATCGACTGGCGTGCCTCGGCGCGCCGGGCGGACATGGTCGTGCGCACGTGGCGACCAGAGCGCGACCGTCGCGTCCTGATCGTGCTCGACACCTCGCGCACGTCCGCGGCCCGCATCGGCGACGAGCCGCGCCTCGACGCGAGCATCGAGGCTGCCCTGCTGCTCTCGGCCCTGGCAGGGAGGGCGGGCGACCGCGTCGAGCTGTTCGCGTACGACCGCGGGGTGCGCGCCCGCGTCGCAGGTGCGGCGGGCCCGCGGCTCATGCCGGCCCTCGCCGACGCGCTCGCACCCGTCGAGCCCGCGCTGCTCGAGACCGACTGGCCGGGGCTCGTCGGCTCGGTCCACCAGCGCCTCTCGCAGCGCGCGCTCGTGGTCCTGCTCACGACGCTCGACCCGGCTGCCGTCGAGACCGGCCTGCTGCCCGTCGTCGGGCAGCTGACCTCCAAGCACCAGGTCGTCGTCGCCTCGGTCGCCGACCCCGAGGTCGCGGCCCTGCGTGCGGCCCGGGACTCGAGCGCCGACGTCTACGACGCCGCGGCTGCCGCGCGCGTCGAGCTCGAGCGCACGGCGGTGCGGACCGTGCTCTCGCAGAAGGGCGTCGAGGTGGTCGAGGGGCTGCCCGAGGAGCTCGCGCCGCGGCTCGCCGACACGTACCTCGCGCTCAAGGCGGCCGGGCGGCTGTGACCGCCGGGCCGCCCGGCCCCGGCAAGACGCCGGCAAGACACGAGCACGGCACCGGGGTCTCGCCGGTCCTCGTCGGGACCGGCGAGACCCCGCCGTCACAGCACCGTCACACGACCCGTCGCACCGCTCCCAGGGCGCCGTCTAGGCTGGTACCTGTCCCGCCCCACCACCCGAGGAGCAGCATCGTGCGCCGACCGGCCACCTCGCGCGACCGTGAAGCACGCAACCGCCGCGTCGCGATCATCGTGATCTTCGCGCTGTCCGCAACGTTCGTCATCCCCGCGCTCGGCTTCCTGATCTTCTGACGCCGGCGCGAGCAGCGCCGCTGCCGGGAGAGGGCCGGGCGTCGCCCCGGCACGCGAGCCGAGACCTCCCGTCCGTCGGCCCCTCGCGGCACGATGGCCCCATGACCGCCGCCGGCCGCCACGGGCCCACGCTCAGCCTCGACGACCTCAACCGCGCGCTGCTCGCGCGCCAGCACCTGCTGGCCCCGCGCCCTTCCTCGGCGCCGGGGGCGCAGGCCGGTCCCCGCACGCCGACCCTCGCCGAGGTCGACCATCTCGTGGGGCTCCAGTCGCAGGTCCCCACGACCCCGTACCCCGGGTTGTGGTCGCGCCTCGACGGGTTCCGCACCGACGACCTCGCGGACCGGTTCCTCGACCGCTCGGTCACGCGCATCGCGGTCATGCGCGGCACGGTCCACCTCGTCACGGCCGACGACGCCCTCGAGCTGCCGGGCGTGCTGCGCCCGCTGCTCGAGTCGGGTGTGCGTGTGGGCAGCGTCCACGCCAAGGCGCTGGTCGGCACCGACCTCGACGACGTCGCGGCGGCCGCGCAGGACCTCCTGGCCGAGGGGCCGCTCACCTCGACCGACCTGGGCAGGCTCCTCGGGGAGCGCTGGCCCGACGTCCACCCCCAGCACCTGGCCTACACGGCCCGCTGCTACCTCCCGCTCGTCCAGGTCACGCCGCGCGGGGTGTGGGGAGCGAGCGGCTCCGGCACGACGACGACCTGGACCACGGCCGACGCCTGGACCGGGCGACCGAGCCGATCGCTGCGAGACCCCGAAGAACGCTTCGAGGCCCTCGTGCGCCTCGTGCGGCGCTACCTCGCCGCGTTCGGCCCCGCCACCGTCATGGACGCCCAGCGGTGGTCCGGGCTGACGGGCCTGCGCGACGTCGTCGGTCACCTGCGACCCGAGCTCTCGACCTTCACCGGGCCCGACGGCAAGGAGTACCTCGACCTGCCGGGTGCACCACGCCCCGGCGCGGACGCCCCCGCCCCCCTCGCGCTCATCGCGGAGTTCGACAACCTCGTGCTCGGCCATGCCGACCGCACACGCGTCGTGGACGACGTGCGGCGCAGGGCGATCACGACCGTCAACGGCCAGGTGCCCGGGACGGTCCTCGTGGACGGCTACGTCGCCGCGACGTGGAAGGTCCGACGGTCCGGTTCCCGGCCGGCCACGACGCCCGGCGCGGCCGCGTACCTCGACGTCACCCCGCTCGGCCACGTCTTCACGCCCAGCCAGCATGCCGCGCTCGAGGAGCGCGGCGACGAGCTGCTGCGGTTCGTGGCCCCCGAGGCGACCGAGCGCGTGGTGGCGATAGGAGCGCGGTAGGCCTCAGGCCGCGACGGGTGCGACGTCCCCTGCGTGGTCGGCCGTGAGGTCCCCCGTCTCGCCGGCCTGCACTGCGCGCCGACCGAGCACGATCGTGTAGACCCAGAACGCCGCGAGCGCGATCGCGCCGATGACGATCTTGAGCCACCACGCCATGCTCGACCCGGTCACGAACCCCTCGATGATCCCGGAGACCGCCAGGACCACCACGAGCCCGATCGCGATCGTGAAGAGCGCCCGCCCTTCCTCCGCGACGGCCCGCCCGCGGGTGCGCGGCCCCGGGTCGATCAGGGCCCAGAAGAGTCTCAGCCCGGCGGCTCCCGCGACGAAGATCGCCGTGAGCTCGAGCAGGCCGTGCGGGGCGATGAGCGTGAGGAACGTGTCGAGCTCGCCGTAGTACGCCATCATGCCGCCCGTCGACCCGACGCCGACCGCGTTGGCGAACATGATGTACGCCGGGAAGACCCCGGAGATCCCGAGCGCGATGCACAGCGCGGCGATCCGGGCGTTGTTGGTCCAGACCATCGACGCGAAGCCCGCACCGGGGTCGTAGTAGCTCGCGAAGGCCTCGTCGACGTACTGCTCGCGCTGCGCGGGCGTGCCCATCGAGGCGAGCGCGTCGGGGTTCGTGGCGACCCACCACCCCGAGATCACGGCGACGCCCACGAACAGGACCATGATCGTCACCGTCCACCACCGGATCCGGTAGAGGGCCGCGGGCACCGAGACGGTCGCGAACCGCACGACGTCACGCCACGCGGGCTCGTGGGCCCCGGCGATGCGCGTACGGGCACGCCCGAGCAGGTCGGAGAGCCGCGTGATGAGCACAGGGTCCGGGGCGGCCGAACGGATCGTGGACAGGTGCGTCGCGACCGACTGGTAGAGGCGGACGAGCTCGTCGGCCTCGGCGCCGTCGAGCGAGCGCTTCTTGGTCAGCTCCTCGAGTCGCGACCACTCGGCGCTGTGCACGGCGTTGAAGGCATCCAGGTCCACGCGGCAACCTTGCCACACCTGGACCCTCCGGGACCGCCCTTGACCTACAGTGGGCCGGACCGCTTCGTGGCCGTCCGCGCGACGGGGCACGAGGTTCGACGAGGCACGAACGAGGAGCACGAGTGCGAGACGGCATCCTGACCGGCGAGGGAGTGGTCCTCGACGCACGACCGGCGTCGTTCGTGACGCGCGCCCTGGGGGCCGTGATCGACCTGACGGCGATCGGGATCGTGCTGTTCGCCCTGCTCTTCGCCGCGGCCGGGTCGGCGCTCGACGCGGTGAGCCCCGAGTTCGCCCCGGCGCTCTGGGCCGTGATCCTGGTCCTCGTCATGGTGGGCATCCCCACCACGGTCGAGACCCTCTCGCGCGGCAGGTCGCTCGGCAAGCTGGCCATGGGTATCCGCGTCGTGCGCGACGACGGCGGCCCTGTCCGCTTCCGGCACGCGTTCATCCGTGCGCTCGTGGGCGTGGGCGAGCTCTGGCTGACGTTCGGCTCGGTCGCCCTCATCGCGTCGCTGTCGAACGACAAGGGCAAGCGCGTGGGCGACATGCTCGCGGGGACGTACGCGATCCGCGTGCGCGGCGGCAGGCCGACGTACGCCGCGATCTCCATGCCGCCCTACCTGGCGGCCTGGGCGGTGCACACCGACATGCGCAAGCTCCCGGACGGGCTGGCCCTCGCGGTGCGTCAGTTCCTGGGCCGCGCGGCCACGCTCAACCCGGCCTCGCGCGTGCGGATCGGGCAGGACCTCGCGGGCCGCATCGAGCGCTACGTGGCCCCCGGCCCGCCGCCCGGCACGCCCCCCGAGGACTTCCTGTGCGCGGTGCTCGCCGAGCGGCGCAACCGGGACTGGGTCACGGCCCAGCGGGGGCAGCAGCTCGCGCACGAGCAGGGCGAGATGCTGCACCGGCTGCCGTACTCGGTGCCCGACCCTCGGAGCTGACCGCCGCGTAGCCGGCCCGCCCGCCGGGCTCGGCCGCCCTGGCCGCCGCGGAATCAGCCGTCCGGACCGCTGGGGCCTCGAAGCGGCCGAAGACCGCCGCGAGCGCCCCCAGGACGAGCGCCGCGGCTCCGAACCACAGGGGCCGGCTGGCCCACCAGTCGGCGCTCCACGCCACGGGCAGCGCCGAGCCCAGCCCGAGCAGCACCACACCGATCACGACGAACATCGCGGTCAGGTGCCACAGGTACAGCGTCATGGAGCGCGCCGCGACCCACGTCACGATCGTCGCGCCTCGTCCGCCCGCCCAGCGCACGACGGCGTCGCGCACCGCGAGCGCCACGCTCACCTGGAGCACCGCGTGGGTCACGGCGAGGGCCGTGGGCGGGCCGAGGTTGGAGATCGCGTCGCCGGGCATCCCGATGAGGCTCAGAGGGTAGGGGCCCGCGGTGACGAGGCCCGCCATCGCGGCGAGCGACGCCGCGGCCGTGAGCCACAGGGCACGACGCGAGGGCAGCGCGTCGCGGCGCACGAGGTCGACGTACGTGATCCCCAGGACGTAGGGCACGGCCCAGCCGAGCAGGACGTTGACGACCGCGACCTGGTCCACGCCGGCACCGAAGCGCAGCGCGTCCACGATCAGCGGTGCGGCCACGACGAGCGCGACCAGACGCCACCCCCACGCCCGGTAGGCGCGCAGCAGGGCCGGCGTGACGGCGAGCAGCAGCAGGTAGACCCCGAGGAACCACAGGAGCTGGGGCGCGATGCGTGCGACCTGCTGCACGGCCACCTCCGGGACCCCCAGCGCCGGCAGCACGAGGACCGCGACGGCCCACGTACCGGCGAAGGCCGCGACGGGCCTCCAGATGCGCGGCAGCCTGCGTCGGACGACGTCCCACCCGGCCGCGACGACGCCCTGGCGACGTGCGGTCGCGACCGGAGCGGCGCCGTCGGGCCCTCCGCCCGTGCCGCGCCACAGCTGGTACGCCGCCGACGCGCCCGCCGCGAAGAACAGCAGCGGCAGGACCTGCAGGACCCACGTGAGGGCCCAGGCGCCGCCGTGCGACAGCGCGTTGCCGATGCCCAGCCGTTCGCCGTCCCACGTGGCCTCGGGCATGAGCCAGTGGACGCTGAGGACCGCGAGGGTCGCGAGAGCGCGCACGGCGTCGACGAACACGTCGCGCCTGGCGGCGCCGCCGGGCGGCACGGCAGCCCGACGGCGGAGCGTCGGGTCGAGCGGTCCGGTCGCGGGCGTCTTGCCCGAGACCTGGGCGGGGTGGCGGCCGACGCTGCGGCGAGGGACGCCGTCCGCCGTGCGGTCGGGACGTGCAGCGGGCGGCGCGAGCGGCCGGGACGGCCGTGCGGAGGGGGCGTCGACGACGGCCACGGGATGCTCCTCGAGACGGGGATCAGGTTCCCTGTCAGTCTTGAAGATCCCGGTTCGTCCCAGAATGGGAGCCGCCCCCGAGGCCGTGGAGGCGATCCAGCGAGCCGGTGCGGGGGCTGTCCCCCGGACGCAGGTACCGCCACGTCACGCTCAGTCCCGCAGGTACCGCCACCTCACGCTCAGTCCCGCAGGTACCTCAGTACCGCGAGCACCCGCCGGTGGTCCCCCGCGTCCTGCGGCAGGCCGAGCTTGCCGAAGATCGACGTCACGTTCTTCTCGACCGCGCCGTAGGACAGGAACAGGCTCTCCGCGATCGCGGTGTTGGACCGCCCCTGTGCCATGAGCTCGAGCACCTCGCGCTCGCGCGGTGTGAGGCGCCCCAGGCCGTCGTCGAGGCGCGAGGCGCCCATGAGCTGGCTCACGACCTCGGGGTCCAGGACCGTCTGCCCCGCGGCGATCCGGGTCAGCGCGTCGAGGAACTCGCTCACGTCCGCGACCCGGTCCTTGAGGAGGTAGCCCACACCCTCAGCGCCGCCCGTGAGCAGGTCGCTCACGAAGCGCGTCTCGACGTACTGCGAGAACAGCAGCACCCCGAGCCCCGGCGAGGACTCCCGCAGAGCCAGGGCCGCACGCAGACCCTCGTCGGTGAAGGTCGGGGGCATGCGGATGTCGATGATGACGACGTCGGGCAGCTCGCCCAGGACCCCGAGCCTGCCGACCTCCGCGACGAGCGCGTCCCCGTCGCCGACCGCCGCGACCACCTCGTGGCCGCGGCGCGTGAGCAGCGCGACGAGCCCGTCGCGCAGGATGACGGAGTCCTCGGCGATGACGAGCCGCACGGTGTACCTCTTCTGTGTTCAAGGGTCGGGGTGGAGCGGGAGGCCGCACGGCCGGCGGGCAGGCAGGCAGTCCCGTGTTCCGGGTCGTGCTCGACCCGGTGGAGCGGACGGGGTCAGACCCTGCTCGGCAAGGTCACGGTGACCACCGTAGGCCCACCGACCGGGCTCACGAGGTCCAACGTGCCGTCGACCGAGCGGACCCGCTCCTCGAGCCCTGCGAGCCCCGAGCGGTGCCCCTGGGCGTCGGGTGTCGAGACCCGGGCGCCTCCCTGCCCGTCGTCGCGCACGCGCAGGCGCAGCGTGCTGCCCTGCTCCTCGACCAGCACGTACACCCCGGACGCGCGTGCGTGCTTCGCGGCGTTGGTCACGAGCTCGGCGACGCAGAAGTACGCGATGGTCTCCACTGCGGGCGAGGGCGCGACGCGCGGGTCGACGTCGACCGTCACGGGCAGGGGCGAGCGCGCCGCGAGCGTCTCCAGGGCGACCGCGAGGCCGTTGTCGAGCGCGGGCGGGTGGATGCCCCGCGCGAGCTCGCGCAGCTCGACGAGCGCCTCCTTGGTCGAGGCGTGCGCGCTGTCGACGAGCTCGAGCGCCTCGGTCGCGTCGCCGCCCGAGGCGAGCTGCTCCTTGGCCTCGCCGAGCTGCATCGCGACCGCGACGAGCCGGGCCTGGGTACCGTCGTGCAGGTCGCGCTCGATGCGGCGCAGCTTGGCGTCGGCGTCCTCGACCGTCCGACCGCGGGACTTCTCGAGGTCACGGACACGCAGGCTCGCGCGCGTGGGGCCCAGGAGGTTGATCGTGAGCAGGCGGAAGAGCTGCGCGAAGCCCCGGACGAGCTGCGGCCACAGCCACCACAGCACGACTCCGGCGGCCGCGAGCGCCGACTGCCGCATCGGGGTGTCGACGAACCAGTCGGTACCCATCTGTGCGCCGCGGTGCCACGTGCCGTCGGCCGCCTGCTGGAGCGGGAGGAACTGGGACCAGTACCAGTGCGTCATGGCCCCCACGGCGGTGAAGAAGAAGGTCACGCTCACGACGAACGACACGATCGAGAGCACGAAGCTCACGAGCATGAACGACAGGGCACGCCACCCGGGCCCGTCGGACACGGTCGACCACAGCACGCGCCAGAACCCCCGGCGGCGCTCGTAGGGGGCCGGGGCAAGGACGTCGACCGACAGCATGGAGCGCGCCATGGTCCGGTACATGCCGCCCCAGCCGCGGGCCCCGAGGACGAGCGCGCCCGTCACGAACAGCCCGACGACCGTCACGAGGATCCCGGCCGTGAAGCTCACCGTGAAGATCGCGTAGGCGAAGGCCACGGGCGCGACGAGCAGCGAGAGCCAGATGTACCCGAACTCGCGCCACGTGCTGCGCGCGAACGGCGCGCGCAGGAAGCCGACGTCCTCGCGGTGGTCCGTGTAGCGCGGGTCGACGGGCACGGGGACCCGCCCCGGGCGGGGAGGGCGGGCCGTCGGGGGCGCGTCAGCGCCTGCGGACGCCGGGTGCGTGCCGCCCGGAGACAGCGGCGAGGACGGCTCGGCAGGGGGCACGGGACCCGTGGGGTCGGCAGGGCCGCCGGTGGGCCCGGCGTCGCCGAGCGGCTGGGAAGAGGTCACAGCAGACATGGTGTCAGGGCTCCTGCATCTGGTTCGAGCGGTGCCACCAGTCTTCCCGACGCGCGCCTCGGCGCCCAGGGTGCGCTCCGCCGTCGTGCACGGGGGTTGTCCCCCGTGCGCAGGACGCTAGCGGGCCGCCGGGACCGGGGGTTCCTCGGGGGTCTCGGCGGCCCCCTGCCCGACGGCGGCACCCGCCTCTCCCTCGACCGTCGCCCGGGTCGCTCCGCGTGCGGGCGCCGAGACGACCTGGATCGCGATCACCAGGACGGCCGCGACCAGGGCGATCACGAGGATCGTGCTGCCGCTCGGGTAGCGCGAGAACACCAGGACCGTCAGCGCTCCCGCGAGGACGAGCCCGACGAGCGGCCAGCGGAGCCTCGCGACCCAGATCTCGAACGGGTGCGGCGCGCGCCCACCGTCACCCGCGTGGCCACGGCTGACCGCGCGCACGGCCCAGTTGAAGCCGCTGCGCACCGCGACCGCCGACCGGCTGGACCCTGTGAGGTACGCCGCGAGCGCGACGACCAGGCCGAACGCGAAGACGGCCCGCAACGAGGTGCGCAGCGGGACGAGGACCGCGTCGATCAGGGCGGTCGCGGCCGAGGGCGACAGGGTGTCGGACGGCACCGCGCTCAGGTACAGCGACCGTCCGACCGTGATCCCGATCGCGAGGAGCGCCATGGCGACGATGTACGCGACGCCTGCCAGGACCACGGCGCGCCGACGACCGCCGCGCGGCGCGGCCCACACCGCGCAGACCGCGACCGCCAGCGAGAGCCAGGGCAGGACGTTCGCGGCCTTGTCCAGGAACGCGACCGCTCGCTGGGCCGTGACGACGTCGTCCGAGGTGAACAGCACGAACTGCGGGTTGATCGACGGAAGGTTCTCGACGAACGTGAAGCCGCGCGCCGAGAGCCGCTTGGTCACCTCGTCGATCATGGGGCCGAGCGAGAGCGTGACCTGACCGTTCGCGTCGGCCGTGACGGACGTCTCCCCCTCCCCCGTGAGCACCGAGACCAGGTTCTTGTGCGCCTGACGGTTCGCGACGATCCACAGCTCCTCGAACGTCGGGGAGGTCACCATGCGGTCGACCGTCGATCGGACGAACGACTCGCCCTGGCTCGCGAGCAGCGGGGCCAGACCCATGACCTGCGGCGGGAGGCGCTCGGCGTTCTGCGTGAGCGTCGTCAGTGCCTGGGTCGTGACCGACTCGAGGTCGATCCGGTCGAGGATCGCGTCGCTGACCTTGGTGCCGATCTCCGCCTGGATCGCCGGGTCCGAGCCCAGCGGGGTCACGGTCGCGACGTAGTGGTCGGTGTCGAGGATCTCGCCGCGCACGTAGCGGGCGAGGACCGAGCCGAGCATGAGGACCCCGGCCAGGACCAGGAGGACCGTCACCGCAGTCCAACGGACCCAGTGGCGGTGGGGGGCGGCGACGGCCGCGCCGGGCGACGGTGGGGGTGCACTCCGCTCGGCCCGCAGGCGCTGGACCTCGGCGCGCAGGGCCTCGAGCTCGGCGCGTTCGGGGTCGCTGATCGTGGGCTCGCTCGGGACGGTCGCCATCGTCTTCTCCTGTCAGCGCGGTGCTGGGTACATCCTCGCGCAGGAGGGAGGGGTGCGCTCGGGAAGACCGACGCCGCAGGGCCGGGCTCCTCCCGGAACCCGGCCCTGCGGCGTCGACCTCGCGCTCAGGGGCGCGCGCGCCCGCTCAGTAGCGGTAGTGCTCAGGCTTGTACGGCCCCTCGACCGGGATCCCGAGGTAGTCCGCCTGGCTCTTCGAGAGCTCGGTCAGGCGCACGCCCAGAGCATCGAGGTGCAGGCGCGCGACCTTCTCGTCGAGGACCTTGGGCAGGCGGTAGACCTGGCGCTCGTAGGTCCGCTCGCCCTCGGGGCGCTTGCTGTCCTCGAAGAGCTCGATCTGGCCGATGACCTGGTTCGAGAACGAGTTGCTCATGACGAACGACGGGTGGCCCGTCGCGTTGCCCAGGTTGAGCAGACGGCCCTCGGACAGGACGATGATCGAGCGCGGCTCCTCGTCGCCCGTGGCCGGGAACGTCCACTCGTGGACCTGCGGCTTGATCTCGGTGCGCGTGATGCCCGGGATCTGGGCCAGCCCCGCCATGTCGATCTCGTTGTCGAAGTGGCCGATGTTGCCGACGATCGCCTTGTTCTTCATCGCCGTCATGTGCTCGGCCGTGACCACGTCCTTGTTGCCCGTGGTCGTGATGAAGAAGTCGGCCTCGCCCAGGACGTCCTCGATGCGCGCGACCTGGTAGCCGTCCATCGCGGCCTGCAGCGCGCAGATCGGGTCGACCTCGGACACGATGACGCGCGCGCCCTGACCACGGAAGGCCTCTGCTGCGCCCTTGCCCACGTCGCCGTAGCCCGCGACGAACGCGACCTTGCCTCCCATGAGGACGTCGGTCGCGCGGTTGATGCCGTCGGGCAGCGAGTGGCGGATGCCGTACTTGTTGTCGAACTTCGACTTGGTGACCGAGTCGTTGACGTTGATCGCGGGGAACAGCAGCTCGCCCGACTCGGCGAGCTGGTACAGGCGGTGCACGCCCGTGGTGGTCTCCTCGGTCACGCCGAGCAGCTGCTCGGAGATACCGGTCCACCGCAGCGGGTCGGCGGCGAGCGCGCGGCGCAGGACCGAGCGCACGACGTTCATCTCGTGCGTGTGGTCCGGCTCGCCCGGCAGCGTGTCGGGGGGGACCGTGCCGAGGCGCTCGTACTGCAGGCCCAGGTGGACGAGCATCGTGGCGTCGCCGCCGTCGTCGAGGATGAGGTTCGCTCCCTCGTCGCCCGGCCACAGCAGGATCTGCTCGGTGCAGTCCCAGTACTCCTCGAGGCTCTCGCCCTTCCACGCGAAGACCGGGACGCCCTGGGGATCCTCGGGCGTGCCGTGCGGGCCGACGACGATGGCCGCGGCGGCCTCGTCCTGCGTCGAGAAGATGTTGCAGCTCGCCCAGCGCACCTGCGCACCGAGCGCGACGAGGGTCTCGATGAGGACGGCCGTCTGGACGGTCATGTGGAGCGAGCCCGCGATGCGCGCGCCGGCCAGGGGCTGCGACTCACCGAACTCGGCGCGCAGCGCCATGAGCCCGGGCATCTCGTGCTCGGCCAGGCGGATCTGGTGGCGACCCGCTTCGGCGAGGGACAGGTCGCGGACCTTGTAGCGGCCGGGGACCTCGTCGAAGGAGGCCTGGGCGGCGGGCGTGGCAGAAGACATGGTGCTCCGAACGACGGTTCTGACGGTGTCGCTCCAGACTACCGGGGGTGACTCGTCGGGCGCTGAAGGTGACCACGGGGAGCCCCGAGGGTGACGATCCTGGCCGCCCACGGTGACGGTCCCGGCCACTGATGGTGACCGGTGACTGCGCAGCCCGCTCGGGGCGGCCCCGCCGACGCGACGGGTGCGATCGGACGCACGGTCGAGCTGCGCCCAGGAGGCACCCCGTGCACAGCCCCCGTCCACGTCGCATCGTCCACAGCCGCCGCCGAGCCCCAGCACATCACGGGGCCGCGTTCGGCACGATCCCAGCCATGCGAAGAATCGACGACCACGGACAGCTCCTCCTGCGCTCGACCGACACCCGGGACCTCGTCCCGGCGCGCCTCGGCGGCCCACTCCTGCAACGTGTCGCACGAGACGTCGTCGCACCGGCCCGGCACTCCCTCACCTACGGCGACAGGGTCCGTGCAACCCGGTTCGCGCTCCCCTCCGACGCTGTCCTGTGCGGCACGACGGCTGCGTGGATCTACGGCGTGGACCAGACGAGCGCTGCACACGCGATCGAGGTCGGCGCCCGGCACGGCCGACGCGTCCGGTCGGTCGACGGCCGCTCGTCTCGCGGGCGCTCCTTCCACCCCGACGACGTGCAGGACTCCGACTGGGGCCTCGTCACGACGCCCGCTCGTACGGCGTACGACCTTGCTCGCGACCCCATGCTCCTGCGATCGGTCCCCCGTCTGGACGCGCTCGTACGGGCGACGACACTGGGGATCGCCGACGTCTGGCCGGTCGTCGAACGAAACCCGGGAGCCCGCTGGATCACGATGGTCCCCCGCGCGTTCGACCTCGTGGACGCGGGCGCGGAGTCGGTGCGGGAGTCGATGCTCCGCGTGCTCCTCGCGCTCGAGGGCTTTCCGCGACTCGTCGCGCAGCACGATCTCCACGACCTGGCCGGGTCGTTCGTGGCGCGGCTCGACCTGGCGAATCCCGAGCTCCGCGTCGGCATCGAGTACGACGGCGCCTATCACCTCGATCCCGACCAGGCGGCGAGGGACGGCGTCCGGCGAGAGCGGGTGCGCGCGAACGGGTGGCAGCTCCTGGTCGTCGACAGCACCCTGTTCAGTCGGCGCGAGGCCCTGTTCGCGGCGGTGGCCGCGCTGTTCGACCGAGCGAAGCTCCCGCGGTGGTGAGCGCCCGCCCCGCACCACAGGCGGCCCGACGGCGTCGCTCACCGTCACCTTCGACTCACCGACCCGTCGCCCTCAGCAGGCGAGGCGGTCGCCCTCGGCGGGGTAGGCGGTCGCCCTCGGCAGGCGAGGCGGTCGCCCTCAGCAGGCGGGGCGGTCGCCCCCGGCAGGCGAGGCGGTCGCCCTCGGCGGGCGCTGGCGTCGCGCCCGGCGGCGCGCCCCGTTCGCACGCACCGTTCAACTGTCCGCGCCCGCGCGCGATAACAAATCTGCTTGACCATTTCAAGATCACGAAGCAGTAACGATCCTGTGAATGGTCAAAACCGCGCGCTCGCAACGATTGAACAGTCAAGCATCTCCCCGGAAACCGCCATACACACCGTTCACTCGGTAGCAATTCGTCCTGGGATCGGGCAGGGTGCAGGAGACAGATCGACCTGTCCCGGCCCGGCGCCTCGCCGACCGGTGACAGGTCATGGCCCGCAGCGTCTCGCGGCGGCCGCCCTCCCGGGTGGCCCCCGGCAGCGGGCCACGATCCGGTGGACCGTGACGCGCCTGACGGCGCTGAGCGCACCGGGAGGTCGCTGCCAGGTCCCCCTGGCGCCCTCCCCGGAGCGTTCCGGAACCGCCACGACACGTGGAAGGTGGCGAACACCGCCAGCATGACGACCAGCAGCACGAGCACCAGCACCGACAGCAGCACCGGGCAGAGCACCGCGCCGGTCCTGCTCCCGGTCGAGACCGAGCCGTACCCCGGCGCCCACGGCGCCGCCGCCCTTCCCGACGACCGGCCCGTGGCCGTGAGCGTCCAGGGCGTCTACAAGGTCTTCGGCCGCCGCCCGCAGGAGGCCGTGCGCCGCCTCAAGGAGGGCGCGAGCCGCACCGACGTCAAGCCCCTCGGCACGGCCGCGGTCATCGACGCGAGCTTCGACGTCAAGCAGGGCGAGATCTTCGTGGTCATGGGCCTGTCCGGCTCGGGCAAGTCCACGCTCATCCGCATGCTCAACGGCCTGTGGAAGCCCACGGCTGGCCACGTCCTCCTGGGCGACGCCGACCTCGCGAACGTCAGCGCCAAGCAGCTGCGCGCCCTGCGCCGCAGCCGCGTGAGCATGGTGTTCCAGCACTTCGCCCTGCTCCCCCACCGCACGGTCCTGGACAACGCCGCCTACCCGCTCGAGATCCAGGGCATGGGCAAGGCCGAGCGCCGCGAGAAGGCGCAGCGGGCCCTCGACCTCGTGGGCCTCGGCGGCTGGCAGGACTCGCTGCCGTCGCAGCTCTCGGGCGGCATGCGCCAGCGCGTGGGCCTGGCCCGCGCCCTGGCCGCGGACACCGACGTGCTGCTCATGGACGAGGCGTTCTCCGCGCTCGACCCGCTCATCCGCCGCGAGATGCAGGAACAGCTCCTCGATCTCCAGCAAACTCTGGGCAAGACCATCATCTTCATCACCCACGACCTCAACGAGGCCATGCACCTGGGAGACCGGATCGCGGTCATGCGTGACGGTCGCACGGTCCAGATCGGCACGGCCGAGGAGATCCTCTCCGACCCCGCGAACGACTACGTCGCGCAGTTCGTCGCCGATGTCGACCGCACGCGCGTCCTGACCGCCTCGTCGGTCATGGTCCGCCCCACGGCGGTCGTCCCGCTCGGCGGCGGACCGCGCGTGGCGAGCCGCACCATGCGCGAGGCGCAGGTGTCGGCGGCCTACGTCGTCGACCGGCAGCGCGTCCTGCGAGGCGTCGTGCGCGACGACGACGCGGTCGCCCTCCTGAAGTCGGGCGGCGACCACACGAGCATAGAGTCGATCGTGCACGACGGCGTCGCCCCTGTGAGCGTCGACACCCCCCTCGCGGAGCTCTTCGCCCCCGCGGCCGAGTCGCCTCTTCCCGTCGCGGTCACCGACGACAGGAACCGCCTGGTCGGCGTGATCCCCCGCGTGACCCTGCTCGAGGCCATGGTGCCGCCCACGCTCGACGAGAGCGACGCCGTCGGGCCCGACGAGAACACGGACGACGGGCCTGCCCCTGGGACCGACGCAGCCGAGGGCGCGACCGCCCCGCACGACGCTGCCACGACGGAAGGAGCGAACGCATGAGCACCACCGACACGTTCGTCCCCCGCCTGCCGCTCGGCGACTGGGTCGACCTCTTCGTCACCTGGCTCATCGCGTCGTTCAAGCCGTTCTTCGCGGTCGTCAAGGACGTCCTGCTGTCCTGCTACGACTCCCTCGCGCTGGTCCTCCAAGGCCCGCCCTTCGTCGTCGTCGCGCTCGCGCTCGCGGCCCTCGCCTTCTTCGCCAAGGGCTGGCGCCTCGGCGTCACGGCCCTGGTCGGCTTCGTCGTGATCGCGAGCGTCGACCAGTGGGACAACGCCATGGACACCTTGGCACTCGTGCTCGTGGCCAGCGTGATCTCGCTCGCGATCGGCATCCCCCTGGGCATCTGGGCCGCCAGGAACGACACCGTCTCGCGCGTGGTGCGTCCTGTGCTCGACTTCATGCAGACCATGCCGGGGTTCGTCTACCTCATCCCGACCGTCATGATCTTCCTGACGGGCCCCGTCCCCGGCATCGTCGCGACCGTCGTGTTCGCCCTCGCCCCGGGCGTGCGCTTCACCGAGCTGGGCATCCGCCAGGTCGACTCCGAGGTCGTCGAGGCCGGCCACGCGTTCGGCTCGACCCCGCGCCGCATCCTGCGCCAGATCCAGCTCCCCCTCGCCATGCCGACCATCATGGCCGGCGTCAACCAGGTCATCATGCTCTCGCTCTCAATGGTCGTGATCGCCGGTCTGGTCGGCGCGGGCGGGCTCGGCGGCGACGTCGTCGGGGCGCTGCAGCGCGTCAACATCTCGCTCGGCTTCGAGGCCGGCCTGTCCGTGGTGATCCTCGCGATCTTCCTCGACCGCGTCACCTCGGCGCTCAGCACCCGCTCGCCCATCGCCAAGGCCCTCGCGGCCAGCGCGGTCTGAGCCCCGGCCCGGACGGGCCGGCACGTCTTCTGCACCACCACCAACCCAGGAGGGCACGGCCGCACCAGCGGCCCGCCCCCGAAGGAAGGACAGCATGTCTCCCGCACGTCACCACCAGGCTCGTCGTCGCACCGCGATCGTCGCCTCCTCGCTCGCGCTGGGGCTCGGGCTCGCAGCCTGCGCCTCGGGCGAGACAGGCTCCGGCTCGGCCGAGCCCAGCAAGGACATCACCATCGCGATCCACTCGGGCTGGGACGAGGGCATCGCGGTCTCGCACCTGTTCAAGGCGATCCTCGAGGACGAGGGCTACACGGTCCGCACCGAGACGGCCGACCCCGGCGTCGTCTACACGGGCATGGCGGGAGGCGACTTCGACGTCAACTTCGACATGTGGCTCCCCCTCACCCACGCCGACTACCTGGAGAAGTACGGGGACGACCTCGAGGACCTCGGCTACTGGTACGACGACGCCAAGCTGACCGTCGCCGTGAACGAGGACGCCCCCGTCGACAGCCTCGCCGACCTGGCCGCGAACGCCGACCTGTTCGACAACCGCATCGTCGGCATCGAGTCCGGCGCAGGCCTGACCCGCATCACGCAGGACGAGGCCATCCCGACCTACGGCCTGGACGACATGGACTTCGTCATCTCCTCGACGCCGGCCATGCTCGCCGAGCTCAAGAGCAAGACGGACGCGGGCGAGAACGTCGCGGTGACGCTGTGGCGCCCGCACTGGGCCTACGACGCGTTCCCCGTCAAGGACCTCGAGGACCCCGAGGGCGCCATGGGTGACGCCGAGAAGATCCACTCGGTCGCCCGCACCGGCTTCACCGAGGACCACCCCGACGTCGCGTCCTGGATCTCTGCGCTCACGCTGAGCGACGAGCAGCTCTTCTCGCTCGAGAACATCATGTTCAACGAGAACGAAGGCTCCGACAACGACGCCTCGGTGCGCGAGTGGCTCGAGGCCAACCCGACGTTCGTCGACGACCTGAAGGCCGCCGCGAAGGGCTGACCTCCGCTCCTCCGCCCTCACGACAGGCCGGCGCCCCCACGGGGTGCCGGCCTGTCGCGTTCGCCCGTACCTCGCCACAGGTTCAGACCTCGGCGCGCCGGCGGCCGGGCATCAGCTCCCTGGTGTCGCCGCGACGACCGGAGCGGTCCCCTCCGACGTGGTGCTGCCCTTGCGGAACCCCGCCAGCTCAGCGGTCACCCGGACCGAGAGGCTCCTGCCGACGTCGGCTCGGACAGGCTGGTAGGTCGCGCTCGTAGCCCCCTTGACGGCCCTACCGTCGCGGAGCCACTGGTACCTGACGGCCGTAGGCGCGGACGGCTCGAAGGCCCCCTCGAGGGTCCAGATGCCCGACGTCACGGCCAGCTCCGCGCCCACGACCGGCGTTCCCGAGACGGCCGAGGCCTCGGTGACCTCGAGGCGAGGCACCGGGATCTTGATGTTCACACCCTTGACGGGTGCGCAGCGGGGGACGTCGAGGCGCGTGCGCTCGGGTTCTGTCGCGCCGCCGCCCAGGAACACCTTGCCCCACAACGCCGGCCCCGAGTCGGAGAAGTAGTCCACAGCGACGTGGTAACGCCCGGGAAGCAGGCCAGTGACCGAGTACGTCCCGTCCGGGGCGACGATGGCCTGGCGCGTCGCGACGTCCGGGTTCTCGTCGTCGTAGACCGTGACAGTCCCGGACGTGGGACGCCATCCGGTCAGCTTCCCGCTGACAGAAGCACACTCACGCAGCTCGACGTCGACGTCCGAGGTGATCTCGCCCGCGGTCAGCAGCACCGGCGACGCCTCGGCGACCGTGGTCACCCCCTGGGCCTTGGTCGCCGAGAAGTACGTCGCGGCGTACCGAGAGATGCCGCTCTGCCGGTTGACGCCGATCCGGTAGGTCCCAGGGGCCGACGAGCGCAGGGAGTACGCCCCGTCTGCGCCGAGCCCCCAGTCCGCCGCGACCTGCCCTGGCCAGCCGACGATCTCTCCGTCCGCGGAGTGGAGCGTGAACGAGTAGTACTCCGAGGTTCCGCCGACACCGGTGAGCCGCCCCGAGAACCCTCCTGTCTCGCCGACGGTGACGTCGAGGCCGAGCGTCCCGGTCGAGACCCGCGTCGCGTCCACGACGTCCGGTACCAGGGTGGCTGTCCCGTCGTCCGCGATTCGGACGTAGCCACCGAGATAGCGCGGGTCGCTGTAGCTCGAGACGAACAAGACGAAGTCAGCACCGATCTCGAGCCCGTCGAACGCGAACTTCCCACGGTTGAGGGTCGGGGAGGAGCCTGCCCACTCACCCGACCCGCTCTTCAGCAGCTGGACGTACAGGCCGTCGATCCCCACCCCGGCGGCGTCGTGGAGCGTCCCGTCGACCCGTGGAGAGGGGCGGAGGCGGACGGTGACGCCGGACGTACCCCCACGCACCGAGGTCGCTCCCGCGAGGTCGCCCTGCGTGATCCAGGTCCCGTCCTCGAACGTGAGGTACTGCGGGGTGTTGACGCCCGGCTGGCCTACAACCGACAGGACGTGGTCGGTGCGGGTGCTGACCCCCTCGATCACGAACGTACCGTCTTCTCCGACGAGCGCGCTCGACGACTCGTCGGGAGCGCTGGCCACGACCGCCGTTCCAGCCGCGGCCCGGCCTACCGAGTCCAGCACGCTGCCCTGGATCGTCGAGGGTGCCTCGAGGCGGACATCACCGAGGGCAGTCGTCTCGGAGAAGACCTGGGCGCGCGAACGATCCCGGGTGAGCCAGGCCTCTCCTCCGGCACTCACGACGAAGCCTCCGAGGTACGTCGCGGTCGAGTCGTGCACCGCGACCTCGTAGGCAGTCGTCGGATCGAGACCGGCGAGGCGGAACGTCCCGTCCTCCGCCGTCCAGGTCCCGGCGGGACTCGTCCGGTCGGCGACGTCGTGCACCTGGACCAGGACGCCTGCGACCGGCTGACTCTCCGGGGAGACGAGCCTGCCGCTCAGGCTCAACGAGGATGCGACCTGCACAGACTGGGTCGTCGACGATCCGGGGGGCACCGGGTCCGTGGCCGCGACCGCTCCGGTCGGCAGAAGGACCGCGAGCGCCAGGGCGGCAGCGAGGGTCCTGCCGCCGGCGCGACGGGCGAGGTGTCCCCGGCGAGCTCGGCGCTCGACCGATCGGGTCCGTGGTGGGAGGGGCATCGATGCTCCGTTCGTTCGGATCCGTCGCGCACCGATGCGGACGGACGCGCACAGTGTGTCGGAGAATGCCGGGAACGCACAATTCGTTTGTCCGAGTCTGGGTGGATATGCGACGCGATTCCCTCCCGTGAGGAGCCACTAGTCTCGTCCGGTGCCTCCACACGCTGCCCGGCTCTCGGTCCCACGCCGTACCGCCCTCGTCGGTGCGCTGCTCACAGCCGTGCGTGACGGCCGCGCGGCGCTCGTGCTGATGACCTGTGTCCCGCTCGTCCTCCTGCCAGGGGGCCTCGACCGGTTCACGCTCCCGAAGCTCGCGGTCGCGGCGTGCGCAGTCATGACCGCGGTCCCCGTGGCCCGGCGTGGCACGCTCCCGCGGGCGGTCGTCGTCCTGCTCGGCCTGGGCGCGGTCTGGCTGATGGTGGCCGCCCTCGCCTCCGACGCACCGTTGGCACAGGCCGTCGGACGGTGGCCTCGCTACGAAGGACTCGTCGCCCTGCCCGTGTACGTAGGCGTCGCCTGGGCCGGGGCGCGCGTCCTCGGACCGGGCGCCCCCGACAGGGTGATCTTCGCGTGGACAAGGATGCTCTCGGTCGCATCGGTCCTCCTCGGCGCAGTGAGCGTCCTCGAGGCGACCGGTCAGCGCCCGACGGGGGGCGACGTCTCCCGCCCCGGTGCGCTGCTGGGCAACGCGACCGACCAGGGCATCTGCGGGATGGTCCTGGTCGCACTCCTCCTGCCGTTCGTCGTCTCGACCCCGGCGACCCCTCCGCACGACGTCCGGGACAAGCCTGTCCGCGCCCTCCCGCTCGTCGGCGTGCTCAGCGCGGTCACCGTGATCGTGGTGTCCGGGTCACGAGCTGCGCTGATGGGAACCGTGGTCGTCGGCGCTGTCCTCGCGATCGCACCTCGGCTACGGTCGCGTGGGTCGGCGCTCTTCCCTCCTCGGCACTCGCCCGTGACTGCCCTGGTGCCGCTCATGGCACCCTGCATGGCACTGTTGGGCGCCTTGCTCCTCCCCGCCTCACGCGACAGGCTCACGGGCGCGGACCCGCTCGCCGCGACGACCATCGGTGGCCGTGCCGACCTCTGGCTTTCCTTGGTGCGCCTGGTCGCGGACCGCCCCCTCGTCGGCGCTGGGCCCAGCGGTCTCGTCGACGCCTACCCGGGCCAGCGGTCCGAGGCCGCCACGTTCTCCTCGGCTCCGGCTCTGGTCCTGGACTCGGCGCACGCCTGGCCGCTCCAGGCCGCCGTCTCGGGCGGTGTCCCGATGCTCCTGGGCGCGCTCGCCCTCGCGCTGACCGTGCTCGTCGTCGGGAGCCGCGCCGCCTGCTCGGAGAACGCTCGGACCGTCGCGCACCCGTGGGGACCTCAGGACACTCGGACCCTGCTCGTCCACGGATCGTTCGCGGCCGTGGTCGGCGCGTCCTTCGCCCTCTTCACGCACTTCACGACGATCGGCACGGTCGCGCTCGTGGGCCTCGCCGCAGGAGCGCTGGTCTCAGGCCCGCAGGACGTGCGAAGCAAGAGTGCACCCGAGGCCTCCTCGGTGCGTCGGAAGCCATGGAAGGCACCGCTCGTCCTGGCCACGGGCGGACTGCTCTGTGCGGCGCTGGTCCTTGCATCGGCCGCTGAGATCCCCCTCGCCCGCGCGGTGACAGCCGCGGCGGCCGGCGACGTCGACGACTCGGAGTCCGCATTCGACCTCGCGCAGACCCTCCGCCCCTGGGACCGAGACGTCCCCCTGATCGCCGCGCAGACCTTCTCGGCCGGGGCAGAGGTCGGGCACGAGCCGTCTGCACGAGCGACCGTCACGTGGGCGGGGCGCGCCCTCGCGAGCCATCCGTCGTCCTCCGAGGCTCGTCTCTCGCTCGCGCTCGGGCACCTCGCGCTGGGCGAGCCGCAGGTGACCGGGACCCTGCTCGACGAAGTCCTCGAGCGTGGCGAGGACCCCCGGGCGCGGCTCCTGCGGGGAGTCGCCGCGGCTCGTACGGGAGAGCTCGACCTCGCCCGCGAGCACCTCGACGTCGCCGTGCAGAATCCCATGACCGCCGACCTCGCACGCCAGAACCTCGCGGTGCTCGAGTCAGCGGCAGGCACGAGGCCCCGGTCCTGATCACGGGTGCTTCGTCGTGCCCAGGCCCACGACGACGGAGACCGACCTCGGCTGCGGGAGACAGCCGGTGCCATCGGCTGAGCGCAGGACTTCGGCCGGGCGGGAGAAGCCTCGGCCACCCGCACTGCGCGACGCAGGTCCGGCTCGAGATGGATGGGCGCGCGATGGGGATGGCCCTGCCGTGCGGATGACCGACGGCCACGACTGCTGACGGGCACCCACTGCCGCTCGGTGATGGGATGGTGGTCCTACCAGTTGGGCCACGCCTCGTTCAGCACGAACAGACTGCCGACCGCGAACAAGCACGATCGAGACGATGACCGCGTAGACGTAGGCGGGGCCGACGGGATTCTGCTCGGCCCTCGCCACGCGAACACGCACGGGAACCCGAGAGGAAGGGTAGCCCCAGGAGAACAGGTGAGCCCGGTGGCCGCCCCCGAAGGGCCCCGGGCTCACGGCGAAGGGCGTCGGCGCCAGGCCCTACAGAGCCCGCGCGTCGCCCTCCAGCAGCACGGGGATCCCGTCACGTACGGGATAGGCGAGCGGGCGCTCGGTGTCCGTCGAGTGGAGCTCGGGGCTCCCGTCGGGGCCTGTGCCCTCGACGAGGGTCGCGCCGGTCACGGGGCAGCGCAGCGCCTCGCGTACCCAGGCGTCGAGGGTCACGGATCCACCCGTGGGGGCGCCCGCCGTCGTGTCCTTGCTCATGTGCTCGACCTCAGTTCTCGTTCTCGGTGGCGCGCACGAGCGACAGGACGTCGTCGCGCACCTTTTCCATGATGTCCTCGTCGGCGGCCTCGACGTTGAGCCGCAGGAGCGGCTCGGTGTTGGACGCACGGAGGTTGAACCACCACTGCGGGTGGGAGTCCCAGTGGGAGACCGTGAGGCCGTCGAGCTCGTCGACCACGACGGGCCCTGCGCCCTCCTCGGTCACGTACGCCTGCACGACACGGGCCCGCGCGGCCGGGACGTCGGCCACCTCGGAGTTGATCTCCCCGCTTGACGTGTACGGCTCGTAGACCTCGCCGAGCGCCGAGAGCGGGTGCTCCTGACCGCCGAGCGCCGCGAGCACGTGCATCGCCGCGAGCATGCCCGTGTCGGCGAAGAAGAAGTCGCGGAAGTAGTAGTGGGCGCTGTGCTCGCCGCCGAACACCGCGTCGTTGTCGGCCATCTGCGCCTTGATGAAGGAGTGCCCCACGCGCGTCCGGACGACCTTCGCCCCGGCCGCGGACATGAAGTCCGGCACCGCGCGCGAGGTGATGAGGTTGTGGATGATCGTCGGGACCCGCCCGGCGGCCTTCTCGCGCTCGACCTCGCGCAGCCCGACCAGCGCCGTGATCGCGGACGGCGACACGGGGTCGCCGTGCTCGTCGATCACGAAGCAGCGGTCGGCGTCGCCGTCGAACGCGAGGCCCAGGTCCGCGTCGTGCTCGACGACCGCGGCCTGCAGGTCCACCAGGTTCTTGGGGTCGAGCGGGTTGGCCTCGTGGTTCGGGAACGAGCCGTCGAGCTCGAAGTACAGGGGCACGACGTCGAGCGGCAGCGCCTCGAGGCCCGCCGCGGTCCCGAGGACCGCGGGAGCGGTGTAGCCGCCCATGCCGTTGCCCGCGTCGACGACGACCTTGAGCGGGCGGATGCCGCGCAGGTCCACGAGCGAGCGCAGGAACGCCGCATAGTCCGCGAGCATGTCGCGGTCGGTGATCTCTCCCCGCTCCTCCACCGGGGCGGGCAGCTCGCCGTCGAGGTATTCCTGGGCGAGCTCGCGCACCGCGACCAGACCCGAGTCCTGCCCGACGGGGCGCGCGCCGGCACGGCACAGCTTGATGCCGTTGTAGACGGCGGGGTTGTGCGAGGCCGTGAACATGGCGCCCGGGACGTCCAGAGCCCCCGACGCGTAGTACAGCCCGTCGGTCGAGCACAGCCCGATCCGGATCACGTCCACGCCCGCGTCGGCAAGGCCCTGCGCGAACGCGTCGACGAGCTCGGGTCCGCTGTCGCGCATGTCCCGCCCGACGGCGACGCGCGGGACGGCGTCCGGCTCACCGGGGCTCGCCTCGGGCAGCACGACGACGCGCGCGAACGCAGCGCCGATCGCTCGGGCCACCTGGGGGTTGAACTGGTCCGGGACGGTACCTCGGACGTCGTAGGCCTTGATCAGCTGGGTCAGGTCGATGGGCACCGGTTCAGCCTAGCCGGGACGGCAGGACCCTGCGTTCAGTCGCCCTCGGCGCGCAGGACCCGCAGATGACCTCGGCGCCCGACCTCGGTGACGTCGTCGGGCTCTGCGCCTCGACGCGTGCGGCCCGCCTCGCGGACGGCCTCGGCCAGCGCGGACAGGTCGTCGTCGCTGGGCCCGGTCTCGACGAAGTGCTGTGTCAGCCGGACGACCTCCCACCCTCGGGGAGCCGTGAGCCGCTCGGCGTGCTCGGCGCAGAGATCGTAGCTGTGGGGCTCGGCCATGTGGGCGAGGGGCCCGAGCACGGCGGTCGAGTCCGCGTAGACGTAGGTGAGGGTCGCCACCGACGCGCGGGTGCATGCGGTGCGCGAGCACTGTCTGACGGATCTCACGCGCTGACACTACGCCCTGCACGATGGTCGCGATGCCATACACGCCGATCCCCGTCCTCGCGACCGGTCGCCCCGGGCACGGCACGCTGCCGTCCTCTAGGCTCGGAGACGTGCCCGCCCACCCCTCGCCCTCCCCGTCTCCCACCCCGCACGGGCGCCGTCGACGTCCCGAGCGCACTGCGTCCGACGCACCCGCACCCCTCGTGGCGTCGCTGCGCATCCCGGCCCGCGGGCCGGACCTCAACGACTCCGGGCCGCACCCGCG
This sequence comes from Oerskovia sp. NPDC060338, assembly GCF_042726295.1. Classification (NCBI taxonomy): domain Bacteria; kingdom Bacillati; phylum Actinomycetota; class Actinomycetes; order Micrococcales; family Cellulomonadaceae; genus Oerskovia; species Oerskovia sp. NPDC060338. Next base: position 131,747 of record NZ_JBHXCQ010000007.1, on the reverse strand, counting down.
TCGCCGCGACCGGCGCGGCCGCGGGATCCGCGGCCCTCTGCTCCCGCCGTCGGCACCCGCCAACCGCACGCGCGGCGAGAAGTTCGACGCGCACGTGATCGCCACGATCGCCCTGCTCGAGCGCAGCTGGTCCAAGCAGCTGCACGGCACCGAGTTCGCGGTCGAGGACGTCCCGCCCTCCGACCCCGCGCCCTGGGAGGACGCCGGGGTGCCGCTCGGTCGGTACTTCCCCGCCGACTCCGGGCAGCCCGCCCGGATCGTCGTCTACCGGCGCCCCATCGAGTCCCGGGCGTTCGACGACGACGACACGGCCGACCTGGTGCGCGACGTCGTCGTGGAGCAGGTCGCGCACATGCTCGCGCGCACTCCCGAGGAGATCGACCCGCGGTACCAGGGCGGGCACTGAGCGGGTCGCCGACCGGACTCAGTCGGGCAGGCCCGCGGTGCTCGTGGCGCGGACCGCGACCGTGCCCTGGCTCGACGCGGGCGGCACCGGGACGAGCACCGACACCAGCGTGCCGGGCGCTCCCTCGTCCGCGTCCGCCACGGGCGACCCCGCGCTCGCGAGCACCGACCAGACGAGGGTCGGACCGTCCTGGGGAGATCCCGCCGACTTCTCGCTCGCGTCGAGCGTGAGGACGGCGGGCTCCTTACCGTCGCCGATCGCGAGCGCGTCAAGACTCGTCGTCGTCCCCGCCTCGACAGCGAGAACGGTCTCGCCCAGCAGGGCACCATCGGCTCCGTACGCGCGCAGCGTCCCGCTGAACGTTCCCGTCGGCGCCGCATCGTCGCCGCGCACCGAGGGTACCGCTCCCACCCGCACGACGCTGTTGGTGCCGGGGACGAGCGTCACGGTCCCGCGGTCGGTCGTCCGGGCCGCGGTGGGCTCGACCGTCTCCCTGCCGGCACCGTCGGCCGACAAGTCGTCCTCGGCTGCTGCCGAGAGCGCGTCGAGCGCGGTCGCCGCGACCCACGCGCGGTCGACCTGCGGGGTGTCGTCGAGCGAGTCGGGGACCGGGTCTCCGGCACGCGCCTGGAAGGCACCGGCCACGACCGGCACGGTCGAGTCCACTGCGACGGTGTAGTCCCCTGCGGGCAAGCCACCGAGCGACACGTCCGTGACCGCGCCGGGGGCGAGGTCCTGCTCCTCGCCACCTCGCAACCGCACGCGGCCGTCGGCACCGTAGACCGTCACGGTCGCGCTTCCCGCCTCGGACCCCGGCGCGAGCAGGCGCAGCTGGGGCGCCCAGGGGTCCTCGACGGACTCGCCGGCGCTCGTGACGCCGAGCGCGAGGGCCGTGGTCGGCTCGGCACCGGGGACCACGAAGTCGACCCCGACCGGCACCAGGCCGTCGAGGGTGCTGTGCTGCAGGTAGGCCGCGACCGTCCCTCCCGTGGACTCGACGTGAACGGCCAGGCGGCGCTGCTCGGGAGCGACCGCCTCGACGAGGGTCACGACCTCCTCTCCGGGCGGGACGAGGTACTGCCCACCCCCGCTGAGGACGACGGGTCCGCCCGGCCCCCAGATGCTCAGGCGCACCGTGGCGGGCGTTCGTCCGGGGTTCTGGAGCACGAGCTGGGCGCTGCTGCCGACCTCGGTGCTCCCCCCGACGAGCCACTGGCTGATGTCGGGCACCGCGCAGCTCGCTGCCGCCAGGCCTCGGAGGTCCCCGGCGGTCGTCACCGAGCCCACCGACGCCGCGACCCTGGTGTCGACCGGGGTGCCTGCACCGACGCGAAGCACCTCGCCGTCCGTCACGTCGGCCAGCGAGACGATCGTCGCGCCTTCCCCCTCCTCGAGCGGCGACGCGTCCAGCGCGTCGAGGCCCGTGAGGTTCACAGGGGTGTCCCCCGGGTTCGCCGAGCCTGTCCCCGCGCCGCCGACCACGGCCGCGCGCAGGGCGGTCGTGGTCTCGACGGGAGCGGCGCCGAACTGCGCGTCACCCACCTGCGCCGTGTCCGCGAGACGCACGGGTGCGGGGCACACGAGCACGCGCTCGGGTGTCGTCGCCTCGATCTGCTCGACGTCGGTCGAGGCGGCGCCGGGCGCGGCACCCCAACCCTCGGGCACGCCGACTGCCGCCACGACCCCCGTGAGCGCGACGGCCACGAGCCCCGTGGAGATGGTCGCGACGCGGCGCAGGGCGGCGCGCGGGCGCGAGCGTCTGGTGGTCACTGGTACTACCTCGTTCCGGTCCGACGACGTCCCACCGGCACGGCCAGGAGCACGAAGATCAACAGGGTGACCCCGGCGGCGACCAGCCACGGGAGCCGGTGCACGGGGTCGTGCTCTATGCGCAGGAACCCGCCGTCGGGGCCGAGCAGGAACGCCTGGCGCCCGTCGACCTCGGCGCGCGGGAGGTTCCGGCCGTCGAGCGTCGCCGACCACCCGGGGTCAGCCGTCTCCGCGAGGACCACGGCGCGTGTCTGCGCACCGGGGGCGACCCGGGTCGCCACGGTCTTGTCGTCAGCAGGGAGGAGGCGCTCGACGGACACCGGCTCGGTCGTCTCGTCCCCCGCGGCAGGAGTCGCGGGGAGGGCGTCGACGACGCGCGCCCAGGCGGGTGCGTCGGTCTCCGTCGGTCCCGGCGCGACGCGCCACAGGACGCCCGACTGCCCCTCGGTCACGCGCTCGAGGCCGGGCACCATGTCGAGGCGGGCGACGAGCTCGGCGCGCTCGCGAGCGGTCGTCGGGTCTGGGGCCGGCTCGGCCGGGATCAGGACCGCACCGACGGCCAGGTCGGCGAGCCCGGTCGCGGCGTCGGCCGAGCTCCCGGAGGCCATCGCGGCGACGAGCTCTGGCACGGGGCCCTGAGCGAACGACGGGTCGTCCATGGCCCGGGCACGGACCGCGCTCGAGGAGTCGATCATCTGCGGCCCGTCGCCGCGGAGCAGGGCGTACTCGAGCACGCCACCGGGCCCCAGCTCGATCGAGAGCACGCGCACCTCGCGGTCGGAGTCCTGCATCTGCTGGCCCACCTTGGGCACGACGGGCTCGGTCGTGACGGTCAGTTCGCCCACCGCGCCGTCCTGCTCGGTCGCGAACAGCACCCACGAGGCGAGCGAGGCCGCGGGGAGGGCGAGGGCGACGAGCGCCAGCAGCCCGACGGCGCAGGCCCGCCACCCCGCACGGGTGCGGTCCTGCGGGACCACGGTGGCGGCCGGGCGGACCGGGCGCCGCAGAGCCGGCGCGCCGAGCAGCGCGGCCCCCAGGAGCGCCAGGAGGACCACCGAGACCCCGACGCCGGGCCAGCCGGTGACCGCACCGTCCTCGCCGACCGCGACCTCCACGGAGCCCGCCAGGACGGCCGTCGCGAGGCCCAGCGCCGCGATGAACCAGGCGCTCACCACCGCAGCCCCCCGCCGACGGAACAACGCCACGAGTGCGAGGACCACGACGAGCGCGCCGGTCGCGAGAGGTGCCCAGCGGCCGGCCTCGCCCAGGGCGCCCTCATCCAGGCCGAACCATGCGACGGCCTCGACGGGCTGACCGAGCAGCTGCTGCCACGCCGGCGCGGCCACGGCCTGGACCGGAGCCCCCGGGTCCGCGAGCAGGAGCCGCCAGCCGCCGTCGTCCCAGGTCGTGACGACGCGCCCCCAGAAGGGGGCGAGCAGGACGATCGACGGGAGGAGCACCAGCACGAGATACCTGCGGTGCTGCGTGGCGGCCACCGCCACGACGGTCAGCGCGAGGGCAGCGACGAGCAGCAGGACGGGGGCTCCGCACACCGCGATGAACAGCGCGAGTCCCGCCGCCGCGGCCGCCCCGATCGATCCCTGGCGCCTGCGCCGCGCCGTGCGGACGACGCGCGGGGCAGGTGCCGCCCTACCCACCTCGACCACCGAGGTGGCCACCAGCGCGGGCGCGACCTCGTCGCGCGCCTGGACGCCGAGCGCGCGCAGGACCCCGAGCGCGACCCAGGGAAGCGCGGCATGGGCGACGAGAGCGCCCAACCTGCCGTCGCCGAGCGCGATCAGGAGCGAGGGCGCCGCGACCCAGACCACGGCCGCCCAGGCGCGCAACCAGACCGAGCGCGTGACTCCACCCGCGGCGAACCAGGCTCCGAGCCCCGCGACGAGGAACGACGTCACGACGAGCACGCCGATCACCGGCTGCGCGACGCCTCCGCCGAGGAGCGAGGCCGACAGCAGGAGGGTCGTGAACGGATCAGCGGGGGCCGCGGCCCCCAAGCCCTCCGAGATCCAGCCACCGGTCGCGGCCTGCCACACCTCCGCGAGACGGCCCTGCACCGGAAGGAGCGCGCCTCCGACGAACCGCCCCCCGGCGCCGAGCACGGAGAGCAGCGGGCCGAAGACGACAGCGGTCACACCGAGCAGGGCGACGACGGCCACCGTGAGCATCGCCTGTCGACGACGCGCCAGGGCTCGTAGCTCGGCACGCTCGAGGTCCGTCGGCGCTTCGACCGTCCTGCTCAGCTCGGCATGCGCGAGGCGATGGCCCCGGCGCTCCCCGAGCACGTCCCGCCACGTCCCCTGCAGGGGCGCCAGGGCGCGGCGCGGGAGGACGCTCGTCCGTCGGATCCTGCCCCGGGACCGTGCGAGCGCCCGGAAGCGGAAGACCGCCCACAAGGGCGCGAGGAGCTCGTCCCGAGCCTGCCCCGGGCGTTTGACCGCGAGACGGTACATGGCCTGGAACGGGGCCCAGAGAATCATCGCGAGAGCAGCCGGCAGCAGGCTCGGACCGGAGACGCTCACGAGCCGCTGGTGCAGGAGACTCCGTCGACGTGCACCGTAGGACGCATCGACGTCGGGAGCGGGGACCTCCTCGTCGTCTCGCTGGTCCTCCTGCCGGAGGCCCAGGAGCGAGGCCTGCGCGTGGCGCACGACCGCCCGAGGAACGACGACGATCCGATGACCCGCGAGCCGAGCACGGCGGCAGAGGTCGAGGCCGTCGCCGAACACCCCGTACTCGGGGTCGGTGCCGCCCAGCTCCAACCAGACCGAGGTCCGCACGAGCGCTCCGGCGAGCCCGACCGCCAGGACGTCCTCCCGGGCGTCGTGCTGGCCCTGGTCGATCTCGTGCTCGTCGATGCCAGTCATCCGGCGCCCCAGCGGGGAGATGGTGAAGCCGACCTCGAGGAGCAGCCCGTCGTCGTCGCCACCCTCGTCCCATCGACGCTGCTTGGCGCCCGCGACGGCGACCGTGGCGGAGTGCTCGACCGCGCGCAGCTGCTCGGCCAGGGCGCCGGGCTCGGGCGGGGAGTCGTCGTGGAGCAGCCACAGCCAGGTCGGAGGGGGGTCCTCGCCCCGCGACGCGAGGGCCGTGTCGACCGCCTGACCGAAGGACCGTGCGTGCGGGGCAGCGAGGAAGCGAGCGCCGCCCAGGTGCAGCTCCTGGTACTCGCTCATGGCCCGGGACGCGGCCACGTCGACGACGATCACCGTGTCGGGGGCGATCGACTGCGCCCGGACCGCTTCGAGGGTCTCCGGGAGGTAGGGCGTGTGTCCCTGCGTCACGATCACGGCGGCGACCGTGACCGGCGTCGAGGCCGAGCCCGATGCTGCGGCCGTGGCGTCAGGCGCCACACCACGTGCACGCTGCTGCGATGCACCCGGCTGAGAGAGGGGCCCGGTCACGGTGGTGGTGTCTGAAGAAGTCATCCTGCCGTCATCATGACCCGCCCCCGCTGGAGATCGTGGGACCTCGGCCCGGCAGGTCGCGGACCTGCAGCCCCCGGGGCACCCCGTGCTGGGGCCTCGGCACGACGGCCCGCAGGGCCCGTCACTCCGAGGCGGGCAGCGGGTCCGTCAGACCACGCGGCGCTTCAGCTTGCGCCGCTCGCGCTCGGAGAGCCCGCCCCAGATGCCGAACCTCTCGTCGTGCTCGAGCGCGTACTCGAGGCACTCGGACCGCACCTCGCACCCCGTGCAGACCTTCTTCGCCTCGCGAGTCGAGCCGCCCTTCTCCGGGAAGAACGCCTCAGGGTCCGTCTGAGCGCACAGAGCACGCTCCTGCCACCCCATGAGCGTGTCGTCCACCACCTGACCGAAGAGCGGCAGCACTGGCGCCACCGTCTCGATCGTCCGACCTGCATCCGAGGGGAATGCCCCTTGGTCCTCGCCCAGCACGTTCCACATGATGCGCCCCTTCATGCCGTTCTTTGGAAACTGCATTAGGGAAATTACACGCGTGTCATGCGCGTCCGTCAAGCCGAAATGTGCTATCGAGCAGATCCCGTGGGTGAAATCACGGAACCCGCGGCGCCGACGGCCGCGCCCTAGGCTGGGCCCCATGACCCTCTCCTCTGCACCCGCCGCTCACGTCGCTGACCTGCAACGTCTCATCCTCCGAGACCCCGGGCGACCCCGCGTCACCTGGTACGGCGACGACGGCGAGCGCGTGGAGCTTTCGGGAGCAGTCCTGCACAACTGGGTCAACAAAACCGTCAACCTCCTCGTCGAGGAATTCGACGCAGCCCCGGGGACACGAGTCCTTCTCGACCTGCCCCCGCATTGGCGGGCGATTGTCTGGGGGCTCGCCGCATGGCGGGCCGGTGCCACGCTCGTCCTCCTGCCGGACGCCCCGGCGAGCGGCGCCGTCGGGCCGGAGGACCAGCCCGCGGAACCCGCGCTCCTCGACCTCGCGCGCGACGTCGACGTCGTCGTGACGTCCCGGCCGGCCGCCTGGACGGGAACGCGCGCGCCCGTCGTCGCCGTGCCGCTCCCCGCTCTCGCGCGTCGATTCGACGGCGACCTGCCCGCCGGTGCCATCGATGCGGGCTCGGCCGTCATGACCTACGGCGACCAGATCGGCTGGGTCGAGGAGGTCGACCTGGCCACGGTCGCGCTCGAGCCGGGAGCCGTGCTCCACGGCGAGCTGGTCACCTGGGCGGCCCGGCTCGGCGACGACGTCTCCCCCGGGGCACGCGTCCTCGTCCAGGAGGGCGACGCCTTCCGACTGCTGCGTCGCGCCCTGCAGGTGCTGGCCTCGGACGGCTCGGTGGTGCTCGTCGGTACCGTCACCTCACACCTGGGCACCGACGACCCACGACTCGCACGGCTCGTCGCTACAGAGCGAGTCGATACGGTCCTCCCGCCAAAGGCATGACGGGTTCACCAGGTGTAGAAGGCACGTGGACCCGTGTGGACACCAGGGATCGGATAGCCCGCCGCAGCCCACTGGCCCGACGACATGTGGAAGAACCCCGCAGGGCCGTCGTAGTAGATCGCTGGAGACTCCGGGAACTTGACGAATCGGTCACGACGCACCGACTCGACGACCTTCGGGGTCGGAAAGTCCCAGGCCGCCCAGTAGGAGTACTTCTCCGTGCGGTGCTCCCCGAACTGGGTGTCGTAGTAGAAGGGGTCTCGTGGACCGATCTGGGACGGGTCGATGCGGAAGATGTTGGCTGCCCACGGCAGCTTGTACCAGCCGTCCGTCTGCATGTTGTCCACCGCCGGCCGCCCCATGAAGTCCCACTCGCTGAACGTCAGCTTGTGGATCTCCGACGAGAGCGGCACCTGGACGAAGAGCTCTGAGGACGACGGGAACTTCGCGATCGAACACGGCAGGCGCTCGCAGAAGTCCGGGTCCTGGTAGGGCTCTCGAAATCCGGTGCCCCGCCATTGCTCGAGGGTGAGCCGACCCGTCTCGTTACTCGTCGACGGCCCACCGGTTGGAGGCCAGTCGACCCGCCAGTAGATGTGGTCGGTCCACGAGGCAGACAGGAGCTCCGCCTCGAGGACGACTGGTTCCTCAAAACCGAGCTGTCGCCACTCGTCGAAGGACACGTAGTGGTAGTCGCTCCATGAACCGTCGATTCGACCCTCGACACGGAAGATCGCCGAGCTGAACTCCGACCTCGCCAGGAAGTAGTCGCTCTCGACCGCCGTCGCGACGGGGGTAGTTCCCGCACCTCCGAGCGCCAGGGCGAGAATGATGGCAAGTCGACCTGAACCACGCAGCATGGCAGCTCCTTCAGCAGAGTGAGCGAGCCGAAGCTCGGTCGCGTACAGTACGGCAATCAAGAGAGATCCGGCAAGCCCACGACGGTGCGACGAATCGGTCGACGCGCACATAGCAGGACTTCCGGCGCTCCTTGACCGGAACGTGAACGATCTGCCGACGCCCCTCGAACACGCTGGACCCGTCGCTTGAAGGAGAGACCCGCATGGAGAACGACGGTCAGATGGACGCAACCATGGACACGAGGTCGGAGGCCTACTCTGAGCGGCTCCGCGCGCTGCAGGGCGCATGGTGGAAGCGGGCGCTCCACGTCCAGGCCCCCTACCGTTGGAACGTGCGCCGCACTCTCGGTTCCGCAAGGACGCTCGACCTGGGCTGCGGGGTTGGCCGCAATCTCGGCGCACTCGGGGCTCGAAGCGTGGGGATCGACCACAACGCGAGCTCGGTGGCCTTTTGTCGAGCCCGCGGACTGACGGCCCACACCCCTGCAGAGTTCCACACCTGGGCTCGTTCCGAGGGTGCGGAGTTCGACGGGTTGCTCGTAGCGCACGTCCTTGAGCACCTGTCACCCGAGACTCAGGCACCGCTTCTCGCAGAGTACCTCCCGTACCTCCGGCCAGGTTCGGTCGTCATGCTCGTCTGTCCCCAAGAACGCGGGTACGCGAGCGACTCGTCGCACGTCGACTTCGTCGACTCCGACCGCCTCCTGGCGATCTGCGCCGGGCTCGGTCTGGACGTGGCGACGTCCAGGTCCTTCCCGTTCCCACGTCGCCTGGGCACACGCTTCGTGTACAACGAGTTCGTCGTTGTCGCCCGCACTCCGGCAAGCACCCGCACGGGTGGCTAGCGCGTCGGCCGCCGGGGGACGTCCGAGCTCCCGACCACTCGACGTGAGATGATCCCGCCCATGCGCGGAATCATTCTGGCCGGAGGATCCGGTACCCGTCTCCACCCGATCACGCTCGGCGTGAGCAAGCAGCTAGTCCCTGTGTACGACAAGCCGATGATCTACTATCCCCTGTCCACACTCATCCTTGCCGGGATCAAGGACATCCTCGTCATCACGACGCCTCACGACGCCGAACAGTTCCATCGGCTGCTCGGCGACGGCGGGCAGTTCGGTGTGGCTATCTCGTACGCCGTGCAAGCGGAGCCGAACGGCCTCGCCCAGGCGTTCGTCCTCGGCGCTGACTTCGTCGGCAACGACTCCGTCTCGCTGGTCCTCGGCGACAACATCTTCTACGGCCCTGGACTGGGCAGCCAGCTGACCAGGTTCGAGTCGATCGACGGCGGAGCAGTCTTCGCCTATCGCGTGTCAGACCCTACGGCCTACGGCGTGGTCGAGTTCGACGCGAACGGTATGGCGTTGTCGCTCGAGGAGAAGCCTGCTGTCCCCCGCTCGAACTACGCCGTCCCTGGCCTCTACTTCTACGACAACGACGTCGTCTCGATCGCACGGGACCTCGAACCGTCGGCACGCGGCGAGTATGAGATCACGGACGTCAACCGCGAGTACCTGCGCCAAGGACGCCTGCAGGTCGAGGTTCTTCCGCGAGGCACGGCATGGCTGGACACCGGCACCTTCGACTCACTGCTTGAGGCCTCGGACTTTGTCCGCACCATCGAGAACCGGCAGGGTCTCAAGATCGGCTCGCCGGAGGAGGTCGCCTGGCGTCGAGGCTTCCTGACGGACGACGAGCTCCGTGAACGCGCCGAGCGCCTCGTCAAGTCTGGCTACGGGACGTACCTGCTCGGCTTGCTCGGAACGACCAGCTCTCCGCACCCCAGCTAGACGGCCTCGTCTGCGGGCCGGCCGCCGGACGCGGGGCCGGCCCGCGGGACGTCAGGCTCCGAGCACTTCCGCCGAAGCGCGTTGCCAGCGCTCGAACCAGTCGCCGATCGCGGCGACCCCCACCGCTTCGAGCGCTCCGTGACTGAGCACCGAGTAGGCAGGTCGCGGAGCAGGGCGCACGAACGCCTCGCTCGTCGTTGGCACGACGCTCACCGAGGCACCGATCGACTCGACGATCGCCCGAGTGAAGTCGAACCAGGACGTCTCTCCGGCGGAGGTCCCGTGGTAGACGCCGCCCGGGGCGTCGGTGTCCACCAGACGCAGCACCAGGTCTGCGAGGTCGACCGTCCAGGTGGGCTGTCCGACCTGGTCCGCCACGACGCTCAGTTCGTCGCGCTCACGAGCAAGCTGTGCCATCGTGCGAGGGAAGCACGGCCCACCAGCTCCGTACAACCATGCAGTTCTCACCACCAGATGTCCGGCAGAGGCCGCCAAGACCGCCCACTCCCCTGCAGCCTTCGTCCGACCGTAGGCCGAGCGTGGAGCGACAGCCTGGTCCTCGTCATAGGGCACTGTCGCGGAGCCAGCGAAGACGTAGTCGGTCGAGATCTGAACGAGCCGGGCACCGGTACGGTTCGAGGCCTTCGCAAGGTTCGCGGCACCGACCGCATTGATGTCGAAGGCCTCGCCCTCACGAGATTCGGCGTCATCGACCGCGGTCCATGCGGCACAGTTCACCACCACGTCGAACCCCGCGACACCTGCCTCCGCCGACGTCGGATCCGTGACGTCCAGCTCCGACCGGGTGACCCCGGACACGTCATGTCCCGATAGTTCGAGCACCCGGACCATGTCCTGGCCGAGCATGCCGGCGGACCCAACCACCAGCCACTTCTTCGATCGGTGCGATGATGCTTCCATCCCAGATGGCTCCGTCCTGGAGGAGTGGGCGGGCCCGTCCTCGTATGATCACTCAGTGCGCGGTCCGTCCGGCCCGCAGAATCACCTGATTCTAGGCCCGACGAGATCCGACGGATTCTTCTAGGTTGCGATCGTGGTCGACCGCTCGCCCCCGGCGAGCGAGGGCCTGACGAGGCGGACCTGCGAGAGCGTCGACTGATCGATCGGTCCCAGGAACCTCCCGGTGACCGGCGCGCGTGACAAGAAGATTGAGGAGAGCATGGAGTTTCGTGAGCTGAGCGTCCCCGGCGCCTGGGAGATCACCACGACGCAGTTCGGTGACGCCCGTGGCGCGTTCCTCGAGTGGTTCAAGGCACCCGCGTTCGAGGCGGTCACCGGGCACGCGTTCGACCTCCAACAGGCCAACTGCTCGGTGTCCGCCGCCGGTGTTCTCCGAGGCATTCACTTTGCCGACGTCCCCCCCGGGCAGGCGAAGTACATCACCTGCGCCAAGGGAGCGGTGCTCGACGTCGTCGTCGACGTCCGGACCGGCTCGCCGACCTTCGGCCAGTGGGACTCGGTACTGCTCGACGATGTCGACCGTCGCGCTGTCTACATCAGCGAAGGCCTGGGCCACGCCTTCATGTCCCTCGAGGACGGCTCGACAGTTCTCTATCTCTGCTCCACGGGCTACGCGCCCGGGCGCGAGCACGGGATCGACCCCCTCGACCCGGACCTGGGGATCGCCTGGCCGACCACCGGCCGGTCGGGAGCCTCACTGACACCGATTCTCTCCGAGAAGGACTCCGACGCTCCCACGCTCGCCCAGGCGGCCGCGGACGCGCTCCTTCCGACCTGGAGCGCCGTCGACGAGTTCGTGCGATCCCTCATGGAAAGCGGCGGACGGTGACGTTCGAGCCGACGATAGGATGTCCGGCGTGATCGACCAGATGCGCGTCCTCGTGGTAGTGCCCGCATGGAACGAGGAAGCGGCTCTCCCCGGAGTTCTCGACGAGCTGACCCGTACCCTGCCCGGTGTGGAGGTCCTCGTCGTGAGCGACGGATCGACGGATCAGACCTCGAGAGTTGCACGAAGCCGCTCCGTGATGCTTCTTGACCTTCCCGTCAACCTCGGCGTCGGCGGGGCGATGCGCGCCGGCTACAAGTTCGCCCACCGGAACGGGTACGACGCCGCCGTCCAGCTCGATGCAGACGGACAGCACTCACCTGCCGACGTCCCACGGCTTCTGGCTCTCCTGAGCGACGGCGAGGCCGACATCGTGATCGGCGCCCGATTCGCCGGCGAGGGCGACTACTCCGTCCGCGGCCCACGTCGGTGGGCGATGGGCCTGCTCTCGGTGATCCTCTCCCGGGTCGCCGGTACCACTCTGACCGACACCACGTCCGGATTCAAGGCATCCAACCGACGGGCCATCGCACTCTTCTCCCGGGACTACCCGGCCGAATACCTCGGAGACACCGTGGAGTCCATCGTCATCGCCTCTCGTGCCGGACTCCGCATCCGCCAGACCGGAGTCTCGATGAGACCTCGTGCAGGAGGCGTGCCGTCGCACCATCCCTTGAAGGCAGCGATCTTCCTCGGGCGCGCAGCGCTCGCGCTGGTCATCGCCCTGTCACGCCCGGTCGCCATCGTTCCGGACGCATCGTGAGCGGCTACGCCTTCGCACTGGCCTCCTGCCTCGTCCTCGTCCTGTCCCTGCTGGTACTCCTGCGTCGGCGGCGGCTTCGAGAGAAGTACGTCGCCATCTGGCTCCTCCTTGCGATCGGTGTGTGCATCTTCGGGGCGTTTCCCGCACTCGTCACGGCGCTCGCCACGGCTGTCGGTGTGGAGACCCCCAGCAACCTGCTCTTCGCCCTCGCGCTCATGGTGCTGCTGATCGTCTGCGTCCAGCTCAGCACCGAGATCACCTCGCTCGAGGACGAGACCCGGACGCTCGTCGAAGAGGTCGCCATGCTGAGGCATGACGTCGACGAGCTGAGGCAGACATCCTTGAGCAACATCGGCGCCCAGGAGACCGATGATGTCGGCTGAGATCACCGAAAGCTCGAACAGATCGACCCTGCACGTCGCCGTCGGGCTGGGAGTCTTCGGGGCCGCGCACTTCGTCTTCCTGGCACTCGCCGGACGCGACCTCGGCCCGGCCGGCACGGCTCCAGTCTCGGTCGCGTGGACCCTCTTGAACGCGATCGGGATCGGACTCTTCCAGCCCGTCGAGCAGGAGATCGCGCGGAGGCTCTCCGCTGCGCGTGCCGACGGCGCGGCGAGCGGTCAGGTCACCCGCATCGTGCGATATGTCGGCCTCGCGATCCTCACCGTCGTGGCTCTCGCACTTGTCGGCTACCGATGGCTGGCGGACGGGCCCCTGGCTTCAGGATCGATGGTACTGGTCGTCGTCCTCGGCCTTGGCGCCCAGGCGTTCGCCTACTACGCGCGAGGGATCCTGGCCGGTACCGGGCAGTTCCGTCGCTATGGCGCCCAGCTCGCCGTCGACGGTGGCTTGAGGATCTTCCTGTCGTTGGCACTTTTCGTGACCGGCGCCTCGTCCCAGGTCGCCTATGCCACGATCCTCGTCATCGCTCCGCTCGTCGCCACGTTGATCACGGTCCGCCCCACCACCCTGATGCGCCCACTGCGGGCACGCCCCCTGCCCGATGCGACCGAGAGCCCGCTCGGGGGGCTCGTCGCGGCTGCCCTGTCGAGCCAACTCCTCGCCAACATGGGGCCGATCGCGATGGCCGTCCTTGCCGGCGCCAGCCAGCAAGATCTCAGTGGGCGTTTCATCGCGGCTGTGACGATCGCTCGCATCCCACTCTTCCTCTTCACCCCCGTCCAGGTCGTGGTGCTGCCGGCGCTCGCCGCGATCGTCGTTCGTCACGACTGGCCCGCGTACCGGACGACCATGCGCAAGACGCTCCTCATCTCCGCAGCACTGGCCAGCGTCGGCACGCTGGGCGTGGCCGTCCTCGGTCCGTGGGCACTCAGTGTGGCCTACGGACCAGCCTTCACCATCGGGACCTCGACGCTGGTTCTCATCGCGGTGTCAGGTGGACTCTTCATGCTCGCCCAGGCATACGCCCAGTCGCTGATCGCCCACCACCGCGAGCGACTCATCGCCATCGGTTGGGGAATCGGGCTGGTCATCGCGTGCGCAACGCTCGCCGTCGACATCGAGCTGTCGCTCAGAGTCGCGCTCGCCCTGTGCACCGGAACCGGCGCGGCACTCGTCACGCTCCTTCTCGGCGAACGCAAGATCGTCCGGATGTGGCGTGACGAGTCGCAGGTGCCCCCTCAGAACTAGCCCAGTACACGGGGCCAGGTCGGCTCGACGTGGCCCCGTCCGATCGAAAGCCAGGCATGCCTCACCACACGCGTTCGCGCCCCTTCCGGTCCGCGTTGCGGCTCGTCACGCCAACTGGCTCGCTGACTCCCCGGGCGGCGTTCTGGTGGGCCTTCGTCGCCTACTTCCTCGTGAGCTCCCTGTGGGCCATCAGCAACCCGATCATGGCGTCGGCCGACGAGCCCTCGCACGTGGTGAAGGCCGCCGCCACGGTGCGTGGAGCCGAAGACATCTCCCCTGACGGGGCCAGCACCGGTACCGGGTGGGTCGAGCTACCCAGCCTCTACGCCCAGCTGGCGCGGTACGCCGACTGCATAATGTTCCAGAGCGGAGCCTCGGCCTCGTGCCAACCGACGCTCGAGGGAGACCTGAGCACGCCGCAGGAGATCGACTCGTCAGCGATCAACTACAACCCGGCCTACTACGCCGTGGTCGGACTCCCCGCGCTGCTTCCCGGCGGTGGTGAGCACACTCTCTACCTGATGCGCCTCATGAACGCGCTCGTCTGTGCGGCGGTCATGGGACTCGCAGCGCGGACCGTCGCCGAGCTCCCGCGCCGACGATGGCTCGGACTCGCCCTCCTGCTCCCGCTGACGCCGACCTTCGTGAATCTGACGGGTGCTGTCAACCCTCAGTCGTTCGAGGTGACGGGTGCCGTGCTGCTCTGGCTGTCCTGCCTCGCGATCGTCCGCCACCCTGCACCCGATCTGCTGAACAGGCGGATCGTCCGGATAATTCTCGCCACGGCCCTCGTCGCGCTGCCCAGGAGCCTCGGGCCGCTTTGGGTGGCACTGATCGTCGTGATGGTCGTCGTGAGCACAGGCTGGCGCCCCGTGGTCGACGCGGTACGACACCGAAAGGCGATCTGGGGAATTGCCGCTTGTGTCGCCATCTGCGCGGCCGCCAGCTTCTGGATCCTCAATGCAAATGCCGTGCCACAAGGTCCGGGGGGCCCGGGCATCACGCAGCGCGAGGCGATCCTGCGCACCCTCGGCGATACGAGCACCTATCTGCACCAGATGCTCGCCGCGCTCGGCTGGTTGGACGTTCCGATCCCCGGGTGGCTACACATGACCCTGGGTGGCACGATCCTGACCGTCGCGATCCTCGCCTGGGCCATCGGGCTGAACCGCGACAGGATCGCTATCGCCGCCACGGCAGTGCTCGTGGTGCTCATCCCCGTCGCTGCACAGGTTCCGCTGGTGGAAGACGTCGGTTACTACTGGCAGGGCAGGTACACGTTCCCGATCGCGTTCGGGGTGATCCTGCTCGCCGCCTTCGCGCTCGCTGAGCGCAGTGACGGGCTTCCTCCCTGGTTCGTGCGTCGGACGACCTGGACGATCGGTCTCTTGTTTGCCGTTGCGAACGTCTCCGTCTTCGTCGTCAACCTGCACCGCTATGTCAACGGAGCGTGGGGCGGGTGGTTCAAGACCGATGCCGCGTCGTGGACTCCCCCGTTGCCGATCCTCGTCCTGGTCGTCGCCTACGGAGTGGCGTGGTTCGCCCTCGTCGTGGTCGCTCAGCGGGTGGCCTCGGAAGGCGCTGTCCGATCGTCGTCATCCACCACCAGCGCGACGACCGTCTCGCTCGAAGCGAGCGCGCCACGCTGATTCCAGCCCACTGATCGGAAGGTAGCTCGGTGGCGTCAACGCGTCCACCAGCACGCGATGCAAGGCCCTGAGCGGCCCCCTCGACCCCGATCCTCGGCCGTCATAGTCCTTTCCAGCCCACCACCCGTCCCCAGCGGCACGTCGCGCACCCTGCCGACCGCCGCGCCCCGTCCGTACCACGTGCTGAGCACCTCACCGAGGAGATGTGGCAGACCGTCACGCTCGGTCACGCACCCAGTGCACGCCCTTCGGGCTCGAGGGACGTGCTGCGGCAGTGCTGTCCAGCCCCCCTGCGGCGACGCGGAGCACATCAACTGAGGTCGGCGCCTCGAGGGATCGAGTCGACCGTGGTCGAGGCCACCTCCCAGTAGATCGGGGCCGCACCACCGAAAGCACCGACATAGGCACTCCAGGTCTTCGCCCACCGGCGTTGCCCGTTCTGAAGAATCCAGATCTCCGGCGCACCGGTCGCCTTGAGTGCCACAGCCCTTCCGGCGGTCGACTGCGGGGTGAACGCCGACACGAGGCTCGCCGACCAGGTGGACCTGGCCGTCGATGGGGCGAACGTGCCCGAGTGCGTGACATCGAGCAGCCCGCTGGACGTGAGCACGAAGTTCTGTGACGTCCCGGAAGCCACGACCAGCCCGCTCACCGCCGAGGTCGTCGGCACGAGCCCCACGCTCTGCCCGTCGAGGCTCCCTCGCGGGAGCGTCCTCAACGCGGAGTCGGCCACGAGCGACGGCGTCAGCGCGGCAGCTCGTCCGTCGACGTAGAGCATCGCGTTCGAGCTCGAGCGCTGCTGGACGACAACCCGATCCCTGATGATCGGCGCGCCGTATGGCAGTGCACCAATACCGTCCTCGCTCAGCACATTGTGAAGCGACGGCAGCCCCTGCGCGGTCAGTGAGGCCGCGTCGAACACCTCGCGGCGGGTTCCTCCAGCAATGAAGAAGAGCTTGCCATTGGTCGTACCGTAGGCCGAGGTCAGCTCAGGTCCCTGCGACAGGAGCGACCATTGGGTCATGGACAGATTGACGAGGTCCCCGCACGATCCCCCGTAGTCGGCGACCATCTGACACGAGGGTGCCCGGAGCCGGTAGTTCGAGTCCACGAACGCGACGACACCCGAGCCCGGGTCTCGGACGAAACGCTTGAGCGAGGGGCCGGTGGAGAGAAAGTTGAGATAGACGTCGGGCGCGTCCTGAATCCGACCGAGCCGCGAGAGCGAGGTGAGGACCGCGCCGGACGTCACATGATGCTTGGTGGCCCCGACGACGAGATACACCTCCGGTCGCGCCGGGGACTTGACGAAGGCCCCGGTACCCACGCCGTAGATCGCCCCGTATCTCGCCTGTTCCGCTTTGACGCGTTGCCTGATCTCAGCCTGCCGGGCCCAGAGGCTCTGCCCAGGGCACGAGGTCGCTGCCACGTCCCGGTGCCCGATGATCGTCGGCAGGACCTTCCCGTTGACACTCATCGTGCCGCCGGCGTCGATCCCGAGCAACGACATCTTCCACGCCAGGATCCCCACCACGGCTGTGACTGCCTCGTTGCTGACTGTCGCTTCCTGGTAGTTGCCAAGGACAGACACCCCGAAGGTCTGGGCGTTGTAGCTCGTGGTGTGGGCGCCGATGGTCTCCAGCTCCACCCCTCCGGCGCGCCCTTCCCAGACGCGTCCGAACTTGTCGACCAGGAAGTTGTAACCGATGTCGCCCCAACCGCGAGTCTGAGAGTGGTATGCGTAGATTCCGCGGATTATCGCGGGGACATCCCCGGGACCGTAGTTGTTCGTACCGGCGGTGTGGTGAACTATCGCGCCGCGAAAGTCCCCCTGCGAGGGACTCCACCTCATCAGCGACTCGTCCGCGCCCCACAGTGCCCGCGAGACGAAGTCGGGCGCGCCGTTGCTGCCCATCGAGGTGGCGAGGGTCGCTTGCACCTCTCCCGACCTTGAAACGTCTGCCACGCCGGCACGTCCCGGCGTCGCGCGCGAGGCGGGGGGGACCGTTGTGGCACGCGCGTCCACGTCTGACACACCGGGATCGATGACCGTCAACCGAGGGTCAAGGAGGTCGGCAGAGCTGGTCGGGGTGATCCGGGCTTCCACCCGGTCGACACGCCCGATCGCAAAGGGTGCAGTCCCGCTACGTCCCGCCTCGGGACCACTACCGGTCGGGTCGTCGACCTCGAGGTCCTGCCATCCGGACCACTCGGACGCGGTCTGAGTTCGCACCTCGATCTGCGGCGCAGCATCACCAGCCCAGGTGACACCGACGGTCGCAAAGCCCCCCACGTCGGACGCAGCGACAAGCGTGCGAGGGGCCGTTCCGAAGGTGGTTGCCCCTGAGGAGGCGCCGCTCCTGGCCGACGCCTCCCCTGCCGCAGCGAACGAGACCTCGGAGAAGACAGGCGCGGGTGGCTCAGGCAGGGCGGCGGATGCCGGTGCCGGGTGAGACAGGAGTGCCGGCTCGACACCGGTTGCGCCTACCGGAACCAGCGCCCCCGGCAGAAGGAGTCCAGCGGATGTCAACAGGGCGACGATGGCGGTCCGGAAACGCTTGGGCATGATTACCTCCGGTCAGGGGCCACACGATCAGGAGAAACCGTTGCTTGGTCGTCCCTGTCCCGTGTTCTCCTCTGACACGCTACCGGCGCATCGTTGCGTTCGTCGTTCGACGCGCGTGCGATGCGCCGGCATCGATACCGGAGTCCTGCTACTGACCGCTCGCGGCGTACTTCTCCTCGATGGCAGCCTTCGCCGGGCGCCACCACTGCTCGTTCTCGCGGTACCAGTCCACAGTGGCACGGAGCCCGGAATCGAACTCGGTGAACTGCGGAACCCAGCCGAGTTCGTCCCGGAGCTTGCTCGAGTCGATGGCGTAACGAAGATCATGCCCCGGCCGGTCGGCTACCAGGTCGAAGTCGTCGCCATCCCGGCCGAAGATCTCGAGCAGGCTGCGGACAACTTCGAGGTTGTTCTTCTCACCGTCCGCTCCGATCAGATAGGTGTCACCGATCTTCCCGGACTCGATGATCCTCCACACCGCCGAGTTGTGGTCGTGCACATGGATCCAGTCGCGGACGTTCTCTCCGCTGCCGTAGAGGCGAGGGCGAATCCCATCGATCAAGTTGGTGATCTGACGAGGGATGAACTTCTCGATGTGCTGATACGGCCCGTAGTTGTTGGAGCAGTTGGAGATCGTTGCCTGGACCCCGAAGGATCGCGCCCATGCGCGGACGAGCAGGTCGCTCGACGCCTTCGTAGACGAGTAGGGGCTCGACGGGTTGTAGGGGGTCTCGGCCGTGAAGCGCTCAGGGTCGTCCAGCTCGAGGTCGCCGTACACCTCGTCGGTCGAGATGTGGTGGTACCGCACGCCGTGCTTACGGACCGCCTCCAGCAGGGTGAACGTCCCGATCACGTTCGTCTGCACGAACGGCCACGGGTCCTTGAGTGAGTTGTCGTTGTGTGACTCCGCCGCGAAGTGGATGACGACGTCCGCATCGGCCACGAGGGAGTCGACGACCTCTGCGTCGGCGACATCGCCCTGCACGAACTCGATGCGGTCACGAACGGCGGCGAGCGACGAGACGTCCCCCGCGTACGTGAGGGCGTCCAGCACCACGACATCGACATCCGGACGTTCCTGGACGGTCTGGTGGACGAAGTTGGCGCCGATGAAGCCGGCGCCACCGGTAATGAGAGCCTTCACAGGACCCCTCCGAGTAGATCTGACAACGACCAATCAATGTACTGCATGACGTTCTCGCGCTTCCCCTCCGTCATCTTGCGGACCGGACCCGCAGCCCGATGTCCTCGTCCGTGACCCCGACCCCGGAGGCCAGGGTCCGAAAGACCCGCCGGTCGATCTCCGGCCAGATCGTCGAGCGGAAGCGCAGGTCCCGTGCCTGCTGGCGCGCGTGCGGAGAGGAGGCGAGGACGACCCGCGGCGCTCGCTTGAAGATCCGACGCATCTCCCCGAGCAGCATCGCGATCGACACCGACTGCTGGGACGCGATGATCTTGATCACCGGGCCAGAGTCGTCGACCAGCTGCTCGCGACGCTCTACCATGTCCATGATCATCGCCGCACAGTCGTCGACGAAGACGTAGTCTCGCAAAGTGTCGAGCGAGACGTATACGCCGATCGGTCGAGCTGTGTGGTGAGCCAGGCAGAGCTGGGAGATGAGCCCCTGAGGCTTGCCAAGGTCCTGACCCGGCCCGTAGATGTTCGCGATACGCCCGATCAGGACGTGAACATCTACGTCCGACAGCCGTGCGAGAGCAGCCTCCGCCTGCAGCTTCGCGTGACCGTACGGTGCGAGCGGTGACGGAGAGGTGGCTTCGCTGAATGGCGGCTCACTGGCACCGGCGTACACCCCCCCGGCCGACGAGGCGTAGAAGAAGGTCGTCCGCGACCGGTCCTCGGCCCCCATCCTCGCGACGACGTCGAGGAAAGCGTCAAAGACGGCCAGCTCCGCGTCCAAGACCTCTTGAGGGGTCGCCGTCACACCTGCGCCGGCGCACCACAGGATCCGCATCGGACCGGCGCCCGTCGTGCGCGCCTCGTCGAGAGCGGCCGAAAGATCCTTCGCTGCATCGTCGGGATCGCTCCACCGGACACGTGCCGGCACGACGATCGCACCGCGCGCTGCCGACTCCTGAAGCACCGCCCGACCGAGGAGCCCTCTCGCACCGACCACCAATGAGGTAGCCCGCTCTGCGGTGCTCAAGAGCGCTGCGCCCGCTTCCCGAGGGGACCGTTCCTCGGGTCGGAGACGATGAGGTACAGGGGCTTGCCCATCGCTTGGTTGACGGCTACACCGATGTACTCGGCAACGACGCCCAGTGAGAAGAGTATCGCCCCGCTCGTCAGGAGGATGACGACGATGAGGGACGTCCAGCCCGAAGGTACGTCCTCGCCTGCGATTTTGTTCACCGTCAAGAAGACGGCCATGATCACGCCGATCACCCCGAGGATCACCCCGAGTACGCTCACCAGCCGGAGTCCCCTCGTGCCGCTCGAGAGGACCATCCGCCAGAAGTGGGAGAGCAGACGACGATACGAGTACCCGGACGCCCTGTCCTCTTCGCGCAGGGTGATCGGCGCGGTCGTGACCTCGCCCGCGACCCATCCCAGGGCGACATCCAGATAGACGCCCGAGCCAGCGTACGCGGCGACCGATCGACCGATCTCTCCCAGGACGAGCCGGTAGCTCTGGTAGATCGACGTGTCTGCACCACCCATGACGCCGGCTATGAGACGCTTCGACGTCCGGGACGCCGCGTTGCGCACGGCGCCGTGCGGTGCGGGATTGCGCGGCGCACCGTAGACGACCGTGGCGCCGACATCGAGAGCTGCGTCGAGCAGGTCCGCCATCTCACGGGGATCGTGCTGCCCGTCCTCGTCGAGAGTGACGATCCAGTCGCCTCCTGAGGACGCCATCCCTGCGAGGGTCGCGGCGTGCTGCCCGAAGTTCCGGCTCAACCAGACCGGGCGCACGTACGGGTACACGGCGGCAAGGTCGCGGATCGTCTCGTCGGACCGGTCCGGACCGTGGTCATGGACGAGGAGGACCTCGCTCACGACGGCGTCGCGCCCGCCTGTCGTCACGAAACCGCTCGACAGCGAGTCGATCTCCGCGAGGAGGGCGGGGAGCGTCTTGGCGCCTTGATAGACAGGAATGACGACTGACACACGATGGATCGATCCCGAGGATTCTGGCGTTGTCACGCGCCCGACTATAGTCGGTGCAGATCGGGTCCCCGGCACGCT
This sequence comes from Oerskovia sp. NPDC060338, assembly GCF_042726295.1. Classification (NCBI taxonomy): domain Bacteria; kingdom Bacillati; phylum Actinomycetota; class Actinomycetes; order Micrococcales; family Cellulomonadaceae; genus Oerskovia; species Oerskovia sp. NPDC060338. The sequence goes on along the minus strand of NZ_JBHXCQ010000007.1, from coordinate 110,385 downwards.
CACGACGGCGCCCTCCCGGACCACAACGTGACGAGAAGCGAGACATTGAGCCCAGACACGACCGTGACCACGGAGGCCCCGGCAGAAGCGCTCGACTCGGCCCCTCCGGCCGGGATGCACGGGCCACGCGGCCCGTTGTTCCGCATCATCCGCGATCAGCGGGTGGCCTTCCTGGTCGTGGGAGCCTTCAACACCGTCCTGGGTACGGCCTGGTTCATCGTGTTCGAGCTTCTGCTCGGGCCGCGGTTGGGCGCCTACGGGTACATGGCCAGCCTCGTGTGTGCCCACGTGGCCGCGGTTCTGTGCGCCTTCGTGCTCTACCGCCGGTTCGTCTTCCGCGTCAGAGGACAGGTCTGGCTCGACCTCGCCAGGTTCGAGGTCGTGAACCTCAGCTCGCTCGGCATCAATCTCCTGGCCCTGCCGCTGTGCGTCGAGGTGCTCGGCCTGCCCCCGATCCTCGCCCAGCTCCTGATCACCTTCGTCACGGCGCTCGTGAGCTACTTCGGCCACAAGGGCTTCTCCTTCCGGCGCGGGAGCTCCGCAGCGTCGGCTCCACCACGACTCCGCCCCGAAGAAGGAAGTACCCCATGAAGCCCCGCGTGTCCGTCGTCGTCCCCGCCTACAACAACGGCGAGTACATCGGAGCGACGATCGAGTCGATCCTGAACCAGACGTTCGCCGACTTCGAGCTCATCGTGGCCGACCATGCGTCGACGGACGACACCGTGGCGGTCGTCGAGCGCTTCTCCCACGACCCTCGCCTGACCCTCGTGAGCACGGAGGCGGGAGGTGGCGCACGACGCAACTGGAACCGTGTGAGCCAGCTCGCCACAGGTGAGGTGATCAAGCTGGTGTGCGGGGACGATCTCATCCATCCCCGGATGCTCGAGCGACAGCTCGCAGCGCTCGACGCCGGCGGCGAGCGTGTCAAGCTGGTGGCCTCCCAGCGCGACCTGGTCGACGCACGCGGCAAGGAGTTCGTCCGGTCGCGCGGTCTGGGGCATCTGGAGGGCCAGGTCGGCGGAGCGGAGGCGCTGCGCGCGACCGTCCGTTCCGGTGGGAACATCTTCGGCGAGCCGGCGTGCGTCATGATGCGGACGGAGGCGCTCGAGAAGGCCGGCTGGTGGCAGGACCTGCGCTACTACATCGACGCCGGCTCGTACGCGCACGTCCTGGTGCAGGGCGACATGGTCGCTCTGCGGGAATCGCTCGCCTCGTTCCGCGTCAGCGCTTCCCAATGGTCGGTCCGGCTCATGCGCCAGCAGGCCGCCGAGGCCGCGGAGTTCCACCGCATAGCACAGTCGCTCGCGCCAGACACCATCACCAGGGGGGACGTCCGGCTCGGCGACGTCCGCGCCGAGCTCCTTGCCGTCCAGCGACGCCTGGCCTACCTCGCGTTGGGCAAGCGGATGAAGCCCCTCGACGACTGACACGCCGATGCTCGATCAACATGACGACCCACACGCCCTCCCCTGACATAGCCTGACTCTCATCCAGGCTGCCCAGGTAGGAGGAGGTCGACAGTTGCTCACTCTCACACCACGTCGTGCCGGAATCTCCCTCGTGCTCGCCGGAGCGCTGGCTGTCGGCGGCTGCGCCTCGGACCCCGGGAGCGCGCCGCCCAGAGATGCTTCAGAGACCGAGGGGTCCACCGCAGGCTCTCCGCCCGTCGAACCGCCACCCGGGGCCTCGGCACCGTCGACCGACCTCGAGGTCTCGGGAGAGGACCGGCCCAGCTCGGACGGGAGGTCGAAGGTCGTCCCGTCGGTCGCCTTCGCGGGCGTCGTGGACGAGCGCATGGAGATCAATGCACTGGTTCCCGAGATCGTCGAGAACTCAGGCACCTGCGTCGCTGAGCTCACGTCCGGAGAAGTGACACGGTCCACCTCCGGTGCTGCTCAAGCTGACGCGACGTCGACCTGGTGCACTCCGCTGAGTCTGCCGATCTCCGACCTTGCCCCGGGCACCTGGGTGGGCACCGTGACCTACTCGTCCTCGTCCTCGTCGGGCCAGTCGGAACGGTTCGAGGTCGTGATCCCGTGATCGCCTCTCCTGCCAAGGGACGAGTTGATCGCGCGATAGGCGCCATCCTGACCGTATCGCTCGCCGTCGTCCTGATACTCGCGCTGACTGCACCTGCTCCCCCTGCGGCTGCCGCCGACGCCGGCAACTTCCAGCCGGGGAACATCATCTCGGACTCCGTCTTCCAAGACAGCGCTGCGATGTCCCAGGCTGAGATCCAGTCCTTCCTCAATACTCGCGGTGCGAACTGCGTGGCCGGTGAGAAGCCCTGCCTGAAGGACTATCGAGAGACGACACGCACTCGGCCGATCGAGGCGGGCTACTGCTGGCCCTACAGCGGGGCGAGCAACGAGTCGGCCGCCGCGATCATCACCAAGGTCTCGCAGGCATGTGGAGTCAGCCCCCGTGTGCTGCTGGTCATGCTGGAGAAGGAAAACAGCCTCGTCACCAGGTCACGACCCACGACGCGCAACTACGACGCGGCAATGGGGTTCGGCTGCCCAGATACGGCTCCCTGCAACACCGAGTACTACGGGTTCAGCAATCAGGTCTATCGTGCCGCTCGACAGTTCCTGGTCTACCGAGCCAATCCGACTCGCTACGGATATCAGGCCGGCAGGACGAACAACATCCTGTTCCATCCCAACGCGGCCTGTGGAACTTCGCCGGTGTACATCCAGAACCAGTCGACGGCTGCGTTGTACATCTACACGCCCTACCAGCCGAACAACGCCGCCCTCGCCAACCTGTACGGGACCGGGGACTCCTGCTCGTCCTACGGGAACCGGAACTTCTGGCGTCTCTTCACGGACTGGTTCGGTTCGACGTCCTCCGGGACCTCCCTGGTCCGGAGCGCGTCGGACGCCACCGTCTACCTCGTCTCCGAGAACACGAAGTACCCGATCACCGACTGGCAGCTCTACCTCACGTTCCTCGAACGCCTGGGGCCGCTCGGGACGGCCTCCGACGAGTTCCTCGCGAGCCGCACGACCGGCGATCCTCTGTCTCGCATCGTCCGCGACTCGGGCGACGGCGGCATCTACCTGATAGCTGACGGACAGCGCTTCCACTTCCCGAGCTGCGCGGTCGTCGCCGCGTGGGGAGGCGGGGCCTGCACTCGGTACTCCACGCTGTCGAGCGCGCAGGTCAGCTCCTTTCCTCGCGGCACGACGCTCTCGGACCTCGTCCTGTCGAGTCATGGGGCACTGTTCTGGCTGACCGCTGGGGTCAAGCGTGAGGTCATGAACGGTTCACTCGTGTCGAGCACGGGGGCAGCGGGCCCCCAGACGACGCTCCCCACGACTGTCTTGGCCTCCCTGCCGTACGGGCAACCGGTCCTTCCTGCCGATTCCATGGCCGTCGCACGCGAGACCACCGCGCCACGATGGATGACCCAAGGTGGCACGAAGTTCGCCGTCCCCGCAGATGCACAGTCACAGACGGCACTCCGCGACATCCCGGCTGGCGTGCTGGACGGGCAGAGCATCAACGCCATGCCCGTCGGTACGCCGTTCGGTGGAAAGGCTGCCGACTCGTCCGGTGCCGAGTATCTCGTCACGGTGACGGGCCTGCTCCCGCTGTCCGCAGTCGAGGGAACGGTGCCGGGGACCGCAACGCCGTTCTCCGCCGCCTCTCTTGCTCGCTTTCCACAGCTTCCTGCCGCGACCGCTCCACTATTTGCGCGATCTGTGGAGCGCTCCGAGGTCTATCTACTGGAGAACGGCGTGCGTCGATGGGCGCGGACCTGGGACGAGCTCGTGGCAGTCGCAGGAACTGCTGCGCCGCGAATCGTCACGGTTCCCCAGTCCACCTTGGATGCCATCCCCTCGGCGGGCCTGGCGATCCCCGCAGGGACACTGATCAAGGCCGACAGCGGGCCCGAGATCTACCTCGTGGACGGATCGGCCAAGATTCACCTCGAGTCGTTCGTGGAGGCACACGAGATCGGCCTCATGACCTGGAGGACGGTCGACCGAGCGACCGTGAACGGATACCGCGGAACAACATCGCCACTTTCGTCCGTCATCACCTGCGGCACGAACCCGTTCGTCGGGCAGCGAGGACTGCTCATCCCACGTCGTCCCCTGGGTGCCGACCCTGAAGTGCTGCCCGTGACCCCACTCACCACCCGTGCGTGTGAAAGGCTCAAGATGTCCTCCGAACCCGCCCGGACTGGTCCGGTGTTCGTCAAGGGTTCCGGGTCCACCGTGTACTCCGTCGGGAGCTCCGGCAAGATCGCCGTTCCGACCTGGGATGCCTTGCTCGTACTCAACTCGCCGCACGGGACGCCGTTGATCGCCACGATCAACGACGCCGCCCTGGCGCGGATCCCTGACGCGTAGGTCCACACCGCGATGCCCGGGGCGCTCTCGCCGAAGGTGAGGGCCCCTCTGGCGTCGGCTGGTGCCGAAAGACCGGCGCAGGTGCCCAAAGACGGCCCGCTCGTCGTCCGGACCCGCACGAATCCCGCGCAACGCACGCCCCTTTGCACACCGGAGAATCCTCAGCACGATGCGCCAGAGCCCTTGATCGTCAGTCCGAGGGCAGATCGGCTCAGCCTCTGACCGCCTCTGGTCTTCCTGGAGACCTGCCACGCCGGGTCGGAGTCGACCCGGCGTGGCAACCTTTCAGTCCGCGGCCGGGTCGACGCCAGACCGGGACGAACCGCGGCGCCCACGAACCCCGAAGACGAGCGCCCACAGGGCCGCCAACGTCAGGGCGATCGCCAGGCAGGCCAGCTCGATATTCCAGCCCGGGGGCCTGAAGGTGACCGTCACCTCGTCCCCTTCGGCCCCCTCAGGGACCTCCACCGTCAGAAGGAACAAGTCGGTCGGCGCGGTGATCCTGCCGTCGGAGGTCGAATATCCCGGCCACGGGAGGCGACTGAACGCAACAGTTCGGGGGCCGCTGTCGGGGAGCGAGTCGACCCTGAAGACGACAGACGTGTTGGTTGTGGACACCTCAGTCACCGAAACACCTGGCGCGGACCAGACAACTCCCCCGGCAGGCCCGAGCGGCTCGTCCCGGACCCACGTCCTGGTGAAACGCCCATCGTTCACCGTGGTCCAACCTTCGGGAGTCTGCGCCCAGAGTTCTTCAGGGACGTCGGCCTTCACGATCTGCAGGGTGTCGATGCGGATCTGGTCGACCAGGCGGAGGCCCGTCGCCTCCCGCACCTCGAAGAGATTGGTCAGGAGCTCCGGACACGTCCCCCCGAGGTACTCGAGACACATGGTCGCGTTGAACGGGCCGTACCCAAGGAGCTGATAGCGGTTCATCACGTTGTGGGGATTGACGTACCAGGTGTTCGCCTGCAAGGTCTCGTCCCACAAGGCCGGCTCGGGAAGCAAGGCCTGGGTGTCACCGACGACCAAGGTGTCGTTGACCGCACCTTCGAGCTGCTGCTGAAAGCCCTCCACACGAGATGGAAGCCCCTGGTCGGGCCATGCAGGTGCTCGATGGGTGGAGTGCTGGAGCGCCAGCGTCGCGATCGACGCGACAGCGATGATGCTGAGGGTTGCCCAAGACGTCGCCGCCCAAGACCGTCCTCGCTGCACTGGCCGCCGCCAGCACAGGTACAAGGCGATGATCGCGACGGCGACGATGAGAGCCGACAGGAGGTGCGACGTCGCAAGGTGGGGCGTCTGTGCCCAGCTCAGATAGAAACCGAGCGCGGCAAGTCCGAGCGCCAGTGCGAGGCGACCCACCCTTAGCGCGTCGACGCGCGCCTTCGACAGAAGAACCGCAAGCAGCAGCACCACCGTCAGTGCCAGGTAGGGCATCATCCGCGACGGGTAACGAAGCGGTCCTACCACGGTCGGCAGCATGAGGAACAGGAAGAACAGACCGCCGGCGATGACCACGTCCAGCCTCTTGCGCACGACGGCAGCAGCTCGTGGAAGGTCGATGAAGGCGACGAGAGGCAGCGACCATGCGATGTACGCCATCGGCACCGCCGCGGTCAACCCGGCCCACCACCACGACGCGACCTGCGGGAGCGCTGTCGCGATGCTCGACATCGCGAGCCCCGAGAGGTCGAGCGTCATGAACTGATCCATGTAGACACCCGTACCCGACCTGTTCGTCACGGACGCGGTCAGCAGCGACGGAAGATGGACAGCGACCGCAACAAGTCCGGCGAGCGAGCCGATCCCGAGAACGATCAGGATCGCCCTCCTGTCACGCCTCACCATCCCTTGGACAAGGACGCTCGCCAGGATGAAGACCAGGGCGATCGTCCCGTGGACGTAGCCGATCGTGATGGTGAGGTACGCGACCAGGAACGCCGGCAATGGGCTCCGTCCGTCGAATGCACTGCGGCGCACCAGGAGCCATACCCAGGGGATCAGGGCCCAGGCGAAGAGTCCGGTGACCCACGACGGGGCGTCGAAGTAGGTGGTGAAGCCCGAGAAGGGGGCTGTCACGCCGGCAAGGACCGCGTAGACGTCGCGGGCACCAAGATGGCGTGCAAGAAAGTAGACCCCGACCGCGCCGATCATGATCGCAGCCAGCTTGACGATCGTCGTGAAGAGCGCGGCGCTGGCCACCAGCGTCGACCCGAGCGCGATCAACCAGACGATGGGGTTGTACGTCCCCCACTGGCCCTCCGCGAACAAGTTCCCGCTAGACCACACGCTGGGCTCCAGCATCGGGAGCGTGCCCGTTCGCAGCGACATGCCGGTGTGATACCACTGGCCGAACGCGCCGTTCACGGTGTCGTCCCACCAGTAGAAGCGACGGTTCCACAACAGCGGAAGTACCGCTGAGACAGCGCACACCGCAAGGACGACGGCCACGCTCCAGGTAGTGGTCCAGCGTCCTCGGACCTCGATGTGGGTCCGGTCCGGGTACCGAGTCAAGACAGCTCCAGGTCGATCGACGGATGGGATGCTCGACGAGCTCCCTGTGGGAAGGCAGCAATCGAGTTGTCCCGCGTCCCCAGGGGCAAAGGACGCGGGACGGTTCAATCAGATGTGGCGGGTCGCCTGGCGCGATCTACCGCCGAGGGGTCACGAGGCCTCTTCACGCGGAGCACGAGGCTCAAGACAAGGCTGCCAAGAACGCCGACGCCGAAGGCGGCTACCTCGAAAGTCCAGCCCGGCGGCCGGAACTCGATCTCCACCAACTGTCCCTGGGCACCTGGAGCCACGGATGCGGTCAGCAGGAACGACGCGGCGGGCTCTGCGATCTCTGCACCGGACGCAGAGTATCCGGGCCAGGCAAGACGGCTGAACACGACGTCTGCCCCGTCCTCAGGCACTTCGTCGACCGTGAACGACACGCGATCGTCTTCGACCTCCACATCGGAGATGGTGAGACCTGGGGTCGTCCAGGTCACACCACCAGCCGATGCGACGGGAACGTCTCTGACCCACAGCTGGGTGAGCTCCTGATCATCAACGACCGACCAGTCTGCCGGGAGCGGAGGGAGCTCGCCCTCGAACGCCGACTTGATGAGCTGGATGCTGCTGATGCCCATCAAGTCGACGAGCGGCCGATCCATCCCCGCGGGGGTCGACAGAAGGCTGTCCAGGGAAGCAGAGCAGGTCTCACCACGATTGTTCATGCACATGGTGGTGGCGTAGCTCGCGTACCCGATCGGCGTGTAGACGTTCTGTACCGAGCTCGCATTGAGATACCACTGGTTGGCCAGCAACGTCTCGTCCCAGATCTGGGGAAGCGGGCCCGCCGTCGGCGAACCGACCACGAACACGTCACCTTCCGCAGCGGCGAGCTGCGGACGATAGTCCGCCGTCTTCGCGAAGAGCCCGAAGTCCTGGAGCGGCGGAGCAGGCTGGTAGTGGTGCTGGACGAGGACGTTCGCGAAGGTGGCAAGCATCGCGACCACGCCCACCATCGCTGCTGCGCGCGGGCCTGCCTGGCCACGCCGGAGTACCAGATAGAACACCACGCCGGTGACAAAGAGCAGAGCACCGGCAGCCGCGAGCTGAGCCATCGAGTCCGGAACCTGCGCAAAGGCGACATACAGACCGACGGCGACCAGACCGGCGAAGATGAGGAGTCTGCTGATGCCGGGTCGGCGGAGAGGCGCCCTGGACAAGAGCACCGCGAGGCCGACCAGCAGAGCCAACGCGACGTAGGGCATCATCCGTACCGGAATACGCAGGGGCCCCACATAGCTGGGACCCATGACCCACAGGATCATCACCAGCAGGAAGACCCCGAGACCGACGAGCCGGCGAAGGGACGGGCCGACCCTTCGGAAGTCGACGAAGGCGATGAGCGGCAGGGCCCAGCTCACGTAGAGCATGGGAACGAGGGCAAAAGCGCCCCACCACGCAGAGACCTCTGGCCGGGCCGTCGAGACCGCACTGGCGAGGAGTCCGTTCAGGTCGGCGACGAAGAAACCGTCGTTCAAGATCGAGGTCCCCTCTCGCACCGTCACGCTGGCGGTGAGGACACCAGGCAGGTAGACCGCGAGCGCGACGAGCCCGAGGAGAACGGACGTGGCAAGGAGGACGAGACCACCCTTGAGGCGTCGAGCCAACCACGCGTCCAAGAGAGTGACGGCGACCACGAACACGAGCGCGATGGTTCCGTGCACGTATCCCACGGTTATCACCAGGTAGCCAGCCACGAATGCACCGATGGGGTTCGCACCACGCACCGTCCGACGAGCCATCCACCAGAACCAGGGAATGAGTGCGGAGGTGAACAGCCCGGTCACCCAGGTCGTGGCGTCCATGTAGAAGGTAAAGCCCGCCAGCGGAAAGCCGGTACCCGCGATGTAAGCCCAGTGTCGGTGTGCACCGTAGTTCCTGGCGAGCCCGTAGGCACCCAGGCCGGCCACCGCCAGGAAGACAATCTTGACGACACTCGAGAAGACGACCGCGTCGCTGGTCGCGCGGGCGAAGGCGCCGATCATCAGGATCATGGGGTTGAGCAGTCCCCACTGACCTTCGACGAAGTAGTTGCCCGCCATCCACGTGCGCGGATTGATGATGGGCAGCTGTTGCTCGCGGAGCAGCTCGCCGATGCGGAACCAGATGCCGAATGCGCCGATCTGGGTGTCGTCGTTGAAGTAGTAGCGCGGAGCAAAAAGAGTCGGCAGCACGCCCGCGACGACGACCGTCACCACCACCGCAACACACCAGTAGACGTCACGCCTGTGGTTGGTCTTCTGCTTCCGATCAACGGTCGAGACACTTGTCTCATCGACTTCGGTGGCCATCAGTCCCTCTCACCGCACCCTGGGCCCACGCACGTGGAGCCCGCGGTCACGTCTTCTCCGCGTCGAGCACTCGAGCGGCGCTGTTCTCTGTCGGAAGCGACACCATCGCGCGCGCGCCAGGCGACTGTTCTGCGAATCGCAGGGACATCCGTCGCATCACATGGCGCGCCGGCTCTTCGACGTACCGCCACAAGACGTAGCCGACGACACAGACGACGAACGGGATCGCGATGAAGCCGATCTTTGACCCCACGCTACCCGGAGCGAAGAGTGCCGGGATCTTGCCCTGGGCCCACCAGAACGGTTCGATGACGAGCATATGGACCATGTAGACGCTGTACGACGCCGCACCACCCACCAAGAAGAGCCGCGTTCCGAGAAGCTTGACGACATGCCGGTCTCCAACTGCGAGGAGTCCGATGAGCACCACGAAGAGTGGAGCGACCATCGGCACGAGATGACCGTAGCCCGTCGCTCCCGCGACATAGCAGATCGCAATCACCAGCACGATGATGGCCACCGCGCCGTGGCTCGCCCATGCCCGCTGCGAGGCCGTCGGCCGCCAACGGTGGTAGCTCTGGTACAAGAGAGCCCCCGCCGTGAAGCCGCACACGATCCGCAACAGCCAGGACCACTCGAAGTAGAGTCCTCCGCTTGCGCCGACGAACATGGTCACGGGCAGCATCGCTGCAACCGCCAGCAACGCATTCGCTCGCGCACCGACGATGCGCCCCAGGCGGTAGAAGAGCAGTACGGAGACAGGAAAGACCAGGTAGGCGAGCGCCTCCGCAGAGACGGACCAGGCCGGGCCGTTCCACATCAACCGATCGAAGTCCGGCTCGTCCCACAGCGCGACGAGAAAGGTCTGCTGGAGGAAGCTCGGAACCGAGTATTCTCGCGGGGCGACCGGATCCCCACCGCCGCCGGCCACGAAGATCCCGTGCCAGACCCCAGCCACAGCGAGGGTGACGAAGAAGACCGGCCAGATCCTTGCGATCCGCGCCCACAAGAACCGCCCGGCGGCTCCCCGTTCGAACCGCTGCCCCATCCGAGACGTGTAGTTCAGGGCAAGAACGAAACCTGACAGGACGAAGAAGAGGTCGACGCCAAGTTCTCCGTGATCGATTATCGGTCCGACCACCGAGTAGACCGAGGGGAACTCCGAGGCGATGTTCCCGCGAATATGGAAGAAGACAACCAGCAGCGCCGCGATGATCCGCACCCCGGTGAGCGCACGGACGTGATGTCTCGTGCTCTCACCAAGCCCCCCGCCGCCCCCTGCTCCAGTCACCTGGTGGACCGCGCCTGGTTCACCTCTGGCCGGAAGACGACACCCTTGGCAGCAGCCTTCACGAGCCGCATGCGCAGACGCCACGGAACGCCGGAGTGCGTCAGTTGCTTGGTCATGTTCTCCACGAGCGAGGCCGCGAGCGTCGGACTCCGGAAGACGCGGGCGGAGGCAATCTGGTTGCGCACGCCGTACTCGAACTTCCAGATGTTCCCGTCGTTCACGTCGCCGAAGTTCACGCCTCGGTTCTGCGGGAGCAGGTGGTTCACCTTGGAGGACGGCAGGAAGATGCCCGGACGGTACTTGGAGAGCCGCTGCGTGTACTCGGCGTCGTCGTACCAGATGAAGAAGTTGGCGCTGGGAAGTCCCACGGCGTGGACCGCCTCACGCGTCACGAGCACCGAGACGAAGCTGCACGACTTCATGAGCGTGAAGTCCGCACCCATCGCGAGCGGCCGGGCGAAGTCCCAGGTGGGATCAGGGGTGTTCATCTCGCACAACGACCCGTCCTTCCACAGGACCAGGCTGCACGCAAAACTCGGAAGGTACCCGAGCAGATCGGATGCGCGGTCCAGGCCGTCGACCAGCTCGCCGAGCGCCTCGGGCTGGGGAACGGTGTCGTCGTCCATGAGCCACATGGCATCGAGACCGAGCTCGTACGCGACCTCGGTCCCGGTGGCGAAGCCACCGGCGCCACCCGTGTTCTCCGGCAGCCGTCGGACTGTCGTCGGGACCGTGAACTCCCGCCCGGCGAGGTATTCGTCCGTCCCGTCGTCCGAGGCGTTGTCGATGATCACGACATGGTCGGGAAGCCTCTTCTGCCCCTCGATCCCCGCGAGCGTCTGCTTCAAGAGCTCGCGCCTGTTGTACGTGACGATGACGGCGCCAACGCGCATCAGTTCTTCTCCTTGAGTTGCTGCAGCTTCGATGAGAGGAAGAGCGAGGCCGGCTCGATCTCCCGTAGTGCCTGGATGAGTTCTGACTGCGCCGTACGCGCTTCGTCGAATGCCGATCGCGACCCCGCGAGCCGGACGAGGGCTGCCTCTGCCGCCTTGAGGAACGCCTTCGGTGCACGCGGCACGAGCAGGTCAGGGGCGATCACCGTGCGCTGGCTGCCGACGTCTGCCGACAGCACGAGCACCCCGTGCTCCTCAGCCTCGAGCGAGGTCAGCGTCAGTCCTTCGTTGTCGCTGGTGATCACCAAGACGTCGACGGAGTCCATGAAGTCTGCGATCGGACCCCACGGACGACGATCGATCACGTCCTTCAGACCCTGCCGAGCGATCTGGGCATCGGTGAGCGCCGAGAGCCCACCGCTTCCCTGCATCAGGTACTCGAACTGTCCTGGATGACGACGGGTCAGTCGGCGGACCAGCTCGACAAAGAGAAACGGCCGCTTCTGCGGTGCGACGCGCCCCAGGAATCCGATCCTCAGAGGCCCGTCGGCACGGGGCGACGCCGTCCCGGTCTCGACGTCAGTCGATGACGTGAGTGGCCGGTAGGCGACCTTGGACGGCTCGATGCGTGCATCGAGAAGGTAGAGGTCACGGAGCTCGGGCGAGATGACGTGGTGAAGGTCGATGTACGGTGACATCTCGATGCTCTGGCGAACGAATCCTCCAGTGCGGTGCTCGACTATGTGGGTGCTGTCCAGGACAGTGACATCCGGATACATGTGACGCAGCTCAGGGAGGAACGAGTATGCGCGCGCGGAATGATGGATGTGGAGAACAGATGGCTGATACGTCTCCATGAGCGCCGTCAGGAACTTGCCCCAGTCGTCGTCCGCAAGGACGTTCGAGGGGATGAAGACGTCGTGGGTGATTTCTGCCACACGATCGAGCAACCGCTGAGGAGCGGGCACGTCTGCGGTGATCAGCACGCGATATCCCGCGTCGGCCGCGATCTGCGCGCTCTCCAGCGCCCAGGACTCGGCGCCTCCCGACTCCAGCCAGTGGAGGGCGAACCAGGCGACGGGCGCCGTCGCGACCTCACGCTCGTCCGAGGACACGGTGGTGAGTGGCAGTGCGGTGCGCGCCACCATCTCCTGCGTCACGTTCCCTCGTGAGTTGCGGTCCTGCCGCCAGCGGTCGAGCAGGATCGGAGCACGGCTGTAGACGCGCTCGTAGGCGGAGCCCACGACACGGCGCTTCAGCGATGTCGGTGCGATGAAATGAAAGTCACCGCGCTCGTCCAGCAGGGCTTGCGAGGGCACCCGAAGAGCCTTCTGGACGACCGGTCGCGTACTTCCGGACGCGCCCGAGACAGAGATCAGCCCCACCGCGTCACGCTGCCCGAAGAGCCCACCGGCCATCGAGGGATCGAGCGTGGTCGGGTTGGGGAGGGGCTCGTCACCGGACTCGAGGAGCACCACCTGGAACGCGGCATCACCGGCAGCGAGCGACAGAGCCGCGAGCGCGCTCGCGAACCACTTCGTGCCGAGCCGCACCCCGATGGCACGTCCCTCGCCCGTCAGACTGATACGGATCTCACGTTCCGGGAACTGGCCCTCGAGCTCCTCGAGCAGTCTGGCCTCGAACGGGTTCACAACGTCACTCACGATTCACCTAGATTCTCTCCGCGAAGGATGGCCACCGCTCGGGGCGTCGGCCCGTCGAAGACGACGTTTCCTTGCTGCAGCAGGATTGCGCGGTCGCACAGCTGCTCGATCATGCCAAGGTCATGACTCACGATCACCAGTGCCTTGCCGGCTGCCTTGAGCTCGCGGATCCGTGCAAGACACTTCTTCTGAAACGGCTCGTCGCCCACGGCAAGGATCTCGTCGACGAGGAAGACATCTGGGTCGGTATGGACTGCGACCGCGAACGCGAGACGGAGGAACATCCCCGAGGAGTAGAACTTCACCTCGGTGTCGATGAACTCCTCGATCTCGCTGAACGCGACGATCATGTCGAACCGCTCGTTGATCTCCTTCTCGGTCATCCCGAGGATCGCGCCGTTCAGGTACACGTTCTCACGGCCTGTGAGGTCAGGGTGGAAGCCCGCGCCGACCTCGATCAGACCGGCGATCTTTCCCCGGACGAGGACGTCGCCCTTGTCCGGGCGCATGACGCCCGAGATCAGCTTGAGCAGCGTGCTCTTGCCCGAGCCGTTGAGCCCGAGGAGCGCGACCGCCTCGCCGTCGGCAACCTCGAAGTTGACGTCCTTGAGGGCCGTGAAGTCCGACGAGGAGGCACTGGCGTTCTTCTTGAACGCGCGCACGACCCGGTCCTTGAGCGTGTGCGTGTGATGGAGGACGAAGCTCTTGCCGATCCCGGAGACGACGATGCGAGCCTGGTCGGTGAGGACAGCGGTCATGTCACAGCTCCTGAGCGAATCGGCCGTCGAGCCGACGGAAGACGAGCTGGCCGATCCCCAGCACGACGAACGAGAGAACGAGCGCGAAGAGGCTCGACCACAGGAGCCCGGGCGGGAGTGGCGCACTGCGGTCGGTTCCCGGGAACCAGAAGCAGAAGTGGAACAGCTCGACAGCGGCGGTCAGCGGGTTCGCCTGGTAGATGTACCAGAGCACCCCCTTGCCGATCGCGTCGGTCACGTTGGTCCACTGGTAGAGCACCGGAGACATCCAGGTCGCGACCATGAGGATGAGGTCCACGATATTCTCGGCGTCCCGGAAGAGCACGTTGATCGCCCCGAAGAAGAGCCCCAGGCCCAACGAGAGGACCGCGATGATGACGAAGCCGAGCAACCCTGCGCTCAGCTCGAGCAGGTTCGGACGCCATCCGGCGATGAACGCACCGATGATGAGGACGACGAGCTGTGGAAGGAAGTGCACGACAGCGACCCAGACCGAGGAGACAGGAAAGAGCTCCCTCGGCAGGTAGATCTTCTTGACGAGCGCAGAGTTTCCGACGATCGACCGGGTGGCGTTGCCGAATGCCTCGCTGAAGAAGTTGATCGCGACGATGCCCGAGAAGAGGTAGACGGCGAAATCGTCCACGTTCTGGTTCATCCGGAGAAAGACTCCGACGGCGAAGTAGAAGACCACGAACTGGACCGCGGGCTTGACGTAGGACCAGAGGAGGCCCAGGACCGACCCGCGGTACCTGACGCGGAGCTCCTTGTTCACGAGGAGCTTGGCGAGGTAGCGGCGCCTGAAGACGTCGAGCAGTCCACCCCCACGCCCGGGAGCGGCGAAAGGCTGTGCCGCCGTGGGAAGCGTCACGCGTCGACGCCTCCGCTCGTGAGGTGACCGCCCTGGGCGAAGTACGGGCTCAGCTTGTTGTCCACCATCGACAGCGCGGAGCCGATCGCCATGTGCATGTCGAGGTACTTGTACGTACCGAGCCGTCCGCCGAACAGGACGTCCTTCTCTGCGGCAGCGAGGTCACGATAGGCAAGGAGCCGTTCCCGGTCAGCCGCCGTGTTGATGGGGTAGTACGGCTCGTCCGCCTTCTCGGCGAACCGGGAGAACTCACGCATGATGACCGTCTTGTCCGACGGGTACTCCCGCTCCGGATGGAAGTGCCGGAACTCGTGGATCCGGGTGTACGGCACGTCGGCATCTGCGTAGTTCATGACGGAGGTGCCCTGGAAGTCCCCGACAGGGAGCACCTCCTCCTCGAAGTCGAGCGTTCGCCAGGAGAGGTCGCCCTCCGCGTAGTCGAAGTAGCGGTCGACCGGCCCGGTGTAGACCACCGGGACGTTCCCGACGACGGCCTTCTTGTTCACGGGCTGGCTCTCGTCGAAGAAGTCGACGCCGAGCCTGACCTCGATGTTCTTGTGGTCCGCCATCCGCTCGATCCACGCGGTGTAGCCGTCCTTCGGGAGGCCCTCGTGGGTGTCGTTGAAGTACCGGTTGTCGTACGTGTAGCGCACCGGGAGCCGCGAGATGATGCTCGCCGGAAGATCCTTGGGATCGGTCTGCCACTGCTTCGCCGTGTAGTCACGGATGAAGGCCTCGTAGAGAGGACGCCCGATGAGGGAGATCCCCTGCTCGTCGAGGTTCTCGGGTGTCTTGCCGCCGAGCTCCGCGGCCTGCTCGAGAAGCAGGTCACGGGCCGCCTGCGGGCCGTGCGCGGACCGGAAGAACTGATTCACGGTGCCGAGGTTGATGGGCATCGGGAAGACCTCGCCGCGGTGGGTGGTGTACACCCGGTGCACGTAGTTCGTGAACGCCGTGAACCGGTTGACGTACTCCCACACCCGCTCGTTCGAGGTATGGAAGAGGTGAGCACCGTAACGGTGCACCTCGATGCCGGTCGTGGGCTCCGCCTCGCTGTAGGCGTTACCCCCGATGTGCTCCCGTCGGTCGATGACGAGCACCTTGCGACCGTGCTCCTCCGCGATCCGTTCAGCGACCGTCAGGCCGAAAAAACCAGATCCTACAACGACAAGGTCGGCGTCCACTCATACTCCTCGGTTGGTCAGCAGCCGACCAATCGTAGCCGAGCCGCACCTTGCCCCACGCCTCAGGAGGGCTCTGCACCCAATCTTCACGCGGCCTCCCGGCCAGCCGCAAATGCCGCATTCAGGCGCTACTGCGTCGGCGCGGTACCGTGTGGTCAGTTTTCACCGAGGATCACAGATTGGACCGTACCGATGGAGCGACGAGTCATCTACCTGGTCGGCGTCGCTGGCAACCCCAACTACGGGGACGAGCTGATCGCACGAACCTGGTTGGAGTACCTCGCGGTACACCATCCGAACGACGACGTGTGGTTCGACACACCCCACCCAGGGCCGGCTGCCGCTCTGCTGGCTGGTCTGCATCCCCGGCTTCGTGTCACCGACACGATGTGGCGCCTACGGGACCTCGGTGAGCAGTTCGGTGATGCGCGCGCATTCGTGCTCAAGGCGCTGCACGACCCAGGTCATGCACCGTGGTGGGCCGCCGGAATCGACGTGCTCAGGTCGGCGGACATCGTGCACATCATTGGTGGCGGCTACCTGAACGAGCTCTGGTCTTCCAACTTCGCGGTAGTGGCGGGTGTCGGCTGGCTCGCCGAGAACACGGGCGCTCGCACTGCACTCTCAGGGGCTGGCCTCACGCCCCTGTCGGACGGCAACAGGAACGACCTGGTCCAGGACCTCTCTGCGTTCGATGTCGTCGACGTCCGAGACATCCCTTCGGCGCTGACGCTCGCTGACGCGGGCGACCCTCCTCTGGGCGCCCAGCGCACGGCTGACGACGTGTTCCTCAGCGCCCCCTACGCGCATATCGACAGTGCGACAGCAGACCTGTTCGATGTCGGCATCGTCCTTCAAGACGATCTGGTCCAGATCGACAAGGGTGCCCTGCGAGCCTTCATCAGGGCGCAGGTCGAAGCCTGGGGAACGCCTCCCGACCGCATCGCCTTCATCGAGTGCATCCCGCGTATCGACGCGTCGTCCGCCCAAGATGTCGGAGCCGACTGGCCGGGAGCCCAGTTCTACCCCTTCCAGCACCTCTGGAATCGAGGCTTCCCGGCCGGTGCCCACCAACGATGGATCTCGACCCGATTCCACCCACACCTGCTCGCAGCCAGGGTTGGCGCCCGAGGGATAGCGATCTCCGTGCACGAGGGCTACTACGACACGAAGCACCGATCACTCGTGGACCTCGGCAGCGGGTGGGCGATCGTCGGCTCAGACCTGGCTCAGCCGACCTCGCTGTCGGTGGGGACCCTGGCTGAACGTTCCAAGGGCCTTCAGTACGCGAAGGAAGTCCTCGCCCGGTCGATCTACGGCCTCCCCGACCAGTCGACATCACGTCCACCTGTACCGACCACCGCCTCCTTCCCCACAAGGATCCGGGCATTCACTCAACAGCTCGTGCCGCCGGGCCTCGCACGCTAGAGCCCTTCCTCGCGGGACGGTCAGCGCGCGAAGACCCACCACCGGTACATCCGTCGTCGCAGCGCCTCGGGGATCAACCGGTACCCGCCCCGGACGACGACGTTCCTCACGAGCTGAGCTCGGGTGGTGAACCCTGCGCGCCGCATCCGACGCTGCAGGCGTAGCTCCGAGCGCAGGAGTCGCCAGCCACCTCGGCGGGCGTAGGCACCTGCGCCGACGCGGTACAGGACGAGCGGTTGGGCGACGTTCTGCGCTCGCGCCCCCGCCTGGAGCATCCGTGCGAACAGCCAGTAGTCCTCCATGAGCGGGAGGTCTTGGTACCCCCCGGCCGCCGCCACGGCGGACCGACGGTAGACCACGCTGGGGTGGTTGAACGGTGAGTGGAACCGTGACCCGGTCGCGATGTCCTGGGCGGACAACGGCGGCGTACGGACCACCGCCTCGCCGCCATGGACCTGGGACTCATCGGCAAACTCCTCGATCGCCGAACCGACGATGTCCAGCCCTCCGACCACCAGGGGGATCTGGACGGCGAAGCGCTCAGGTCGGCTGATGTCGTCGGCGTCCATCCGGGCGACGATCTCGTGGGCACACCGCGCGAGGCCCTGCTCGAGCGCTCGCGCCAGCCCGACGTTCTCGGCGAGCTCGACGACGACGACCGGAACGGGGCTCGTCGCGACGAGCTCGTCGAGCGCCTGCCCGAGCTCCCGGCCGACCGGCCCGTCACGGACGATCACGACCTCGTCGGGCCGTAGCGTCTGCTCGACCGTCACCGAGCCGAACGCCCGACGGAGGAACTGCGGCGAGTCGCGGTGGTAGACGGGAAGAAGGACGGAGAATCCGGTGTCGGCGGCCGCCGACGGTCCAGCCTCAGGCACGTCCGGCGCCGGACTCGATGTCATGGACCTCGTCCGTCGGCACCCCGGCTCCGTCAAGTACGCGCACGGTGGGCCGAGGGGCTCGGAAGATCCCGTCGCGCAGTCCCTTGAGGCCGGCCTTGCGCAGGACCTCCCGGTTCGACGAGCCGGCAAAGGTACGCCCCCATCGCCTCAACGAGGACCCGGTGTACAGGATCCTCTCCTCCGGGGAGAGCGAAGGAGAGCGTGTCAGCATCCAGACCTTGTTCCGCACCTCGAAGTAGAACCGCTCACCCGGGTCCACGTCGGTCGATCCGAAGACCTTGGTCCGGTGCTCGACGACGCTCGTCGGCACGTAGAGACCGATCCCACGGCGCAGGAGGCGGCACGAGAACTCGAAGTCGTCGTTCCAGATGAAGTAGTCGGCCACCGGCAGCCCGTGGAAACGGACCGCGCGCGTGTCGACGAGCATCGAGACGAACGACGAGGAGCGGACGGGCACCGCTCCGACGGCGACCGAGTCCTTGATCTCGTCGCCCGTCGCTCCGGGCCGCCTGCGCGGGGTGTTCATCGGATGGTCCCGACCGTCGTGCCAGACGACCCGGCTCCCGAGCAGCGCGACCGGTTCCGGGTACTCTTCACGCGCCCTGATGAGCTCCTCGAGGGCCGTGGGGGTCGGGATCGTGTCGTCGTCCATGAGCCAGACGCACTCGGGGTCGAACACGCTGAGTGCGTGGGCGATACCTGCCGCGAACCCCCCGGCGCCGCCGGTGTTGCGGCTCAGGGACAAGACCTCTGCGCCGATCGGGTGCTCGGACGCAACTACCTCGGAGTCGTCGTCGGACCTGTTGTCGACGACGACGACCCCGGCCAGACGATGTGACTGCAGGGCGAGCGCGTCGAGCGCCTCCTTGAGCAGGTCGCGCCGGTTGTAGGCGACGACGACCGCGACGACGGACACTTCGTGCTCAGGGGTGGGCGAAGGGGATTCTGGTGCTGGCACGCTGGAAGCGTACCTGAGGCGAGTCTGCACAAGTCCTCCACCCGAAGCGCTCGCTGCTCGCCCGGGCTCGCCGTCCGCGAGCAATAGGCTCTATTCCCGTGACGACCTGCCCGCGTTCCCTGTCAGTCTCCGGCCGTGCCTCCGCCGCGCCGGACTCTTCGGGTGGCACGATCACCTTCATGACGTGCAGAGTCGCCCTGTTCCTCGACACGCGAGCAGGCGAACGGCCTCGCTTGCACGACGGCGCCACGTCGGTCGGCAGCTGAGGTCACCGATGTCGCACGAAGAGTCGCAGTCGGGCCGCACACGCCCCCCGAGCTTCACTCCACAGTCGGGACGGGCAGTCCGCCCGCCGAGTGCCAACGACGCCATCGCCGTGGGATCGGACGGTTCTCGGGCATCGTCTGCTCAGCCGCAGGAACCTCTCTCGCCCGACGTCCCCCTCTCGGCGGAACCACGGATCAAGCGACAGTCCTCGCGCAGCACGTCCTCGCCGCAGTCCCGCCCGGGGACGCCTCCCCCGGCGGCTCCCGCCCGCCCCGTCGGCGCTCGCACCGCGAGGCCTGACGGCGCTGCGGCTCCCCCGCCCACGAGGCGCGCAGCATCGAGTGCTGATGCCCCTCCGTCCGTCACGCCTGGTGCAGGTCGGCAGCCTCGCCCCGCGAGCGCTCCGGTTCGGGCGACCGGAGTCCAGGGACCGGATCGCGGTCGGCCCGCCAGCGGGCCCGGAACCCCCGGTTCGATCCGCCCTGCGGCCACGAGCCGCTCCGCTGCCGGTTCGCCAGGTGTCCGACCGCGGCCCGCCCACGGACCGGCGTCCGGTGGACAAGGAGCACGCCCACCTGTCACCCGTCCTGCCCCCTCCCGCCCTCGGCTCGACGGAACGTCGACGCGCGGCCGGTCCGGATTCCGGCTCCGCAAGCGGCGTCTCGCCGCCGTCGTCGGCGTCTTCGCCCTCGTGCTCCTCCTGGCCTGGCCCATCGGCCTGCTCGTCTGGGCGAACGGGAAGATCCAGCACGTCGAGGCTCTCTCCGGGGCAGCGGGCACCCCTGGCGAGACCTATCTCCTCGCGGGTTCCGACGCCCGCGGCGAAGGCATCAGCGAGGACGGCACGGAGGGAGCGCGTACCGACACGATCATGCTGCTCCACAAGCCCCGCAGCGGTCCGGCGTCGCTCATCAGCCTGCCTCGCGACACGTTCGCGGAGATCCCCGGCAAGGGCGCCTCGAAGCTCAACGCGGCGTACTCGTGGGGCGGAGCACCCCTCCTCGTCCAGACCGTGGAGCAGCTGACGGGGATCACGGTCGACCACTACATCGAGATCGGTTTCGGAGGCGTCGAAGGCATCGTGGACGCTGTCGGGGGTGTCGAGCTCTGTCTCGACTACGACGTGAACGACCCGCGGAGCGAGCTCGTCTGGACTGCCGGGTGCCACCCGGCCGACGGTCACACGGCTCTAGCGTTCTCCCGGATGCGCTACTCCGATCCCCAGGGAGACATCGGCCGCGCCGAGCGCCAGCGCCAGGTCATCGGAGCCGTCAGCCAGAAGGCCGCGGACAAGAGCCTCCTGTTCAAGCCCGGGACCCAGGTCTCGTTGATCGACGCCGGTCTCGCCTCGCTCGTGGTCGACGAGAAGACCGGGATCGTCGACCTCGGCAAGATGGCTCTCGCGTTCCGAGAGGCCAACGGCCCCGACGGCATCACGGGCACCCCGCCGATCTCCAACCCTGACTACCGACCGGGTGGTGTGGGATCCACCGTGCAGCTCGACCCCGACCTGAGCCCTGCATTCTGGGCCGACATCCGCGACGGCAAGCTGTCGGCCGGGGTCGTGGGCGGGCTGCCGCAATAGGGTTCGGCGCTCACCAGCCGAGCGACTCGAGCACGCGCGCCCCGAGTACCGGCGCCAGCGTCTGGACGTAGCTTGCCGTCAGATGATGACTGTCGCGGTAGACGATCCTGTTGCCCTGGACGAAAGAGCACACACCGTCGGGGCAGATGACGTCGTTGAGGTCGATGAACCGGACGTTGACCGGCGTCGCGAGGTCGAGCTCGATCAGAGGATCGACGTCGTCGAGGACATCGGCCCGAGGCACCGCACACTCCGGCGCGTAAGGGCCGAAGACGTCCACGCACTCGACCGGTGAGACGTTCAACCACGGCGTGTCCCGGATCGCGACGACCGAGATCCCCTCGGACGACAAGCGCTCCCACGCAGACACGTACGCCGCGGGAACGGTCTCACGGCCTGGGATGTCCTCGCCCGCGGGGCGAGTAGCCGTGGTGAAGACTGCGTCGGGCCGCAGGGAGTCGAGCCTGACGAGCGTCCTGTCCGACCATGCGATGCACGACGGGTCCTCGGCGAGAACCCCGGTCCCCTCCGTGCCGTCGATCAACGAACAACCCCACTTGATGATCGAGTCGACACGAAAGCCCTCCCGTTCACCTACCTCGGAGAGTGCGTCGATCCAGTACTCCGCGTGGGATCCCCCCACGACGGCGATGACTCGGTCCGCAGCGAGATCGCCATAGCTGCAGACCTTGACCTCCGTGTCTCCGGGGCCGGTGCCACAGCCGTCGGCGACAGCCCGGACCTTGTCCTCCAGGGCGACGAGCGTCGAGGGGATCGGGTCGATCTCCGTGTCGACCGTGAACACCCCCGGCTCCAGGACGGCAAATGCTCCCGGGTACATCTCCAGGTCCGCGAGCGAGATGGCAGACCGGCTCTGTGCCTTGGTGAGCTCGACGTAGCCGAGCCAGGATGCCGGGAGAAGGAGGCCGACGCCGACCAGCAGCGCAAGCGGTCGAGTGACCACGTTCCGGCGCACCGGGCTCCCGTGCCGAACACCGGACGAGAAGACGGACCTCCCCACGACAGCGACCGAGCCGTCCCGCAAGGGATCCTCGACCCACCTCTTGGTAGCCCACGCCAGTCCGGCCGACACCAGGAGCACACCGGTTCCTGCCATCCAGCCGACGGGCCGGTCCCGGATCGCGATCACGAAGACGAGGACGGGCCAGTGCCACAGGTAGAACGTGTAGGCATACTCGCCGGCCCGCGCGAAGGGTGTCCAGGCGAGCAGCCGCGACACCCCGACCTGCACCGGCCCTGTCCCCGCAAGGATCAGCAGCGCGGCCCCCGCGAGGGGCACCGTCGTCAGGGGCCCGGGGAAGACCGCACCGCCGTCGAGCAGCACGCCAGCGGCGAGGATCAGCGCCAGTCCCAGCCAGCCGGCGACGACCCGGGCCGTCCTCGACCAGGAGACCTTCGCCACGACGAGCGCGAGGACGGTCCCCGCCAGGTACTCCCAGGCGCGCGCGAAGGTGTCGTAGTACGCGAAAGGCTGGTCGACGCCGACCAGGACGATCGCGTAGAGGAAGGATGCGACGGCGACCACGACGACCGCGACGCGCACGAGCCGCAGTCGCACTCGCAGGTCCCAGCGTCGGCCGATCCACCAGAGACTGAGCAGGAGCACCGGCACCAGCACGAAGAGCTGACCCTGGACCGAGAGCGACCAGATGTGCTGCAGGGGGCTCTGCCCGACGTCCGCCGCACCGTAGGCCTGTCCGGACAGAGCGAGCCGCCAGTTCTCAGCGTAGAGCAAGGAGGCCAGGGTCTCCGAGGAGATGTCGGTCCACCGCGTGCGCGGCAGGATCAGGAGCGTCGCCGCGAGCACGCCGAGGAGCGTCACGAGCAGGGCGGGCAGCAGCCTCCGCCCGAGCCTGGGTAGATAGGTGCGCAGCCTCACCGGCGTGCCACGGGCGAAGCTCCGGAGAAGTCCCCCACCGACGAAGAACCCCGACAGCATGAGGAAGACGTCGACACCGCCCGACACCCGGTGGACCCACACGTGATAGATCGCGACGAGCAGGATCGCAACGGCACGGAGCCCGTCGAGGTCCCGACGTCGCGGGGTAGGTGCTGCGGCAACCGCACGGGTGGCCGGGTCCACGGCCGTCGCCACCTCAGGTCGCGCGGCGATGCTCTCCGTCGGGAGGGTCACGGTCGGGTTCCTTCATCGGTCGGCCTGTTCACCGAGTCGCCCCCACCGACCACGCACCTGCGCGTGCTCCCCGGCACGGCTCGTCGCCCTGCTCTCCCGGTCCGGGCATCCTACGTGCTCGGTCTGTGCGGGCAAAAAGCCGAGCCGCCGCCTACGCCCCGAACCCCGTCCGGCGCTCGCCCGCGACCGAGGCGCGCAGCGCGGCGCCCTTGGCGTGCGCCTGCTCGCTCAGCCCCTCCTGGAAGGCGACCATCTTCTCGCGCAGGTGCGCGGCGTCGTCGTCGGTGCCGGACGCCAGGATGCGCGCGGCCAGCAGGCCTGCGTTGCGCGCGCCCCCGATCGAGACGGTCGCGACGGGCACGCCGGCGGGCATCTGCACGATCGACAGGAGCGAGTCCATGCCGTCGAGGTAGCGCAGGGGCACGGGCACCCCGATGACCGGCAGGGGTGTCACGGCCGCCAGCATGCCCGGCAGGTGCGCTGCGCCCCCGGCGCCCGCGATGACGACCCGCAGGCCGCGCTCGGCAGCGCTGCGCCCGTAGTCGATCATCTCGGTGGGCATGCGGTGGGCCGAGACGACGTCGACCTCGATCGCCACGCCGAACTCTCGCAGCGCGTTCGCGGCCTCCTGCATGACGGGCCAGTCGGAGTCGGACCCCATCACGATCCCCACGACGGGGGTACCGGTCACCGTGTGCGTGCTGGTCGCAGCGTTCTCCGTCATGTCTCAGGCCTTCGTCTCGTCGCTGGTGGGGTTCGCGCGGAGGGTCTCGCCGCGCAGCAGCGCGGCAGCACCCAGCGCCCGACGGCGGACCTCGCCCAGGTCGTGTCCGCTCACGTTCACGTGGGCGAGCTTGCGGCCCGGGCGCACGTCCTTGCCGTACAGGTTGACGCGCGCGTCGGGGAACGCCCCCAGGACCGCGGGCAGGGCGTCGGTCAGCCGGGGCAGGTTCGACCCCAGCACGTTGGCCATGACGGTCCACGGGGCGGTGGGCGACGTGTCGCCCAGCGGCAGGTCGAGCACGGCGCGCAGGTGCTGCTCGAACTGGCTCGTGACCGAGCCGTCGATGGTCCAGTGCCCCGAGTTGTGCGGGCGCATCGCGAGCTCGTTGACCAGGACACGGCGGGCGGGACGGCCGTCGCCCGTGCTCTCGAGGACCTCGAACATCTCGACCGCGAGCACGCCCGTCACGTCGAGCCCCTCGGCGATCGCGATCGCGGCGGTCCTGGCCTCCTCGGCCTCGGCCTCGGTGAGGTCGGGCGCGGGGGCCACGACCTCGGAGCACACCCCGTCGCGCTGGATCGACTCGACCACGGGCCAGGTGCGGACCTCGCCGCTCGGGCGGCGAGCGACCAGGACCGCGAGCTCACGCGTGAAGGGGACCTTCTCCTCGACGAGGAGCTGCGGTCCGCCCGCAGCGGCCGCCGCGAGCCAGTCAGCGGCTTCGTCGGCCGACGACACGACGCGCACGCCCTTGCCGTCGTATCCACCGCGCGAGGTCTTGACCACGGCCTGTCCCCCGACCTCGGCGAGGAACTCGACGAGCCTCGCGTGCCCCTGCTCGGGGTCGACGGGCAGCGGTGCCCAGCGCGGGCACGGAGCCCCGAGCTCGGTGAGCCGCCGACGCATGACGATCTTGTCCTGCGCCTGGACCAGCGCGTGCGGCGCGGGGCGCACCGGGGTGCCGTGCGCGATGAGGTCGGCGAGCAGGTCGTTGGGCACGTGCTCGTGCTCGAACGTGAGGACGTCAGCGGGCGCCCGCCCGTCGGTCGGGGCGATGAGCTCACGCACCGCGGCCTCGTCCCCGGCCGCGCCCACCGGGGCGTCGGTCACGACCTGGGCCGCCGACGACCCGGGAGCCTCGACGAGCACCCGCAGGTGCACCCCGAGCTCACCGGCCGCAGGGGCCATCATGCGGGCGAGCTGCCCGCCTCCGACAACGGCGATCACTGGTGCTGACACGTGTACCGAGGGTAGTCGCTCGACGCGGCTCTGGCCGACCCGTCCCAGCGATCGGTTGCTCCTGGCAATTGTTCCCAGGTCGACGGCGTACCCTGCCCACCATGTCCAGCCAGGTCGACGAGCTCGCGCTCGATCCCGTCCGGCCGTCCACCGCTCGCGAGGTCAGGTCCGCCCGCGCGACGGCCGACGGCCTCGCTCGTGGTGCGCTGCGCCGCGCCCGCGTCGCCGCGCGGCTCCTCGAGCTCGGGCGCTTCAGCTTCGTCGGGACGATCGCGTTCTTCGTCGACCTCGGTGTCTTCAACCTCCTGCGGTTCGGCCCCTGGGAGGCGCTCAGCTCGAGCCCCCTCGAGGCCAAGGCGATCGCCGTCGTCGTGTCGACCCTGGTCTCGTGGCTCGGCAGCCGCTACTGGACGTTCTCCGACCGGCGCACCACGCAGCGCACGCGAGAGCTGGTCGGCTTCCTGCTCGTCAACGCCGTCGGCATGGCCATCTCGCTCGGATGCCTCGCCTTCTCGACGAGCATCCTCGGCCTGACGTCGCCGCTCGCGGAGAACATCTCCGCGAACGTGGTCGGCCTGGCCCTGGCCAACGTCTTCCGTTACGTGAGCTACCGCAGGTTCGTCTTCACGGGAGCCTGACCGGGCGCGGCATCCCGCCGACCACCGGAGCGCGAGGCACCTAGCGGGGCTCGACCTCAGGACCACGACCACGCCGCCGCCGGCGGCCGCCGCGCGCAGAGATCAGCGTGCCCGTCGGCAGGACGACCCGCGGGTCGAGCGTCCGCGGGACCCCGGCGAGGAAGAGCGCGAAGATCGGCGGACGGCGCTGCGCGAGCTCGAGCCTGCCTCCGTCGGCCGCGGCCAGGTCGCGCGCGAGCGCGAGCCCCAGCCCCGTCCCCGCTCCCGAGGTCGCGCCGCGCTCGAAGACCCGTGGCGCCATCTCGTCCGAGACACCCTCGCCCTCGTCGCCGACCTCGACCGCGACCGCCCCGCTCGTCCCGCTGGGGCGGGCGCGGACCGTCGTGGTGCCCGCACCGTGCTTGAGCGAGTTCTCGATGAGCGTCGCGAGGACCTGGGCGAGCGCGCCCGGCGTGGCCAGGACCTGGTACCCCTCGGGCACGTCGATCACGAGCTCACGCCCGGCCTGGGCGAACGTGGGTACCCACTCCTCCTCCTGCTGCCGGACGACCTCGATGAGCCGCACGGCCTCGGTGGTCCCGCCCTGGGCGCGCCGCGACTGGGTCAGCAGGTCGTCGACCACCGTGACCAGCCGCTCGACCTGCTCGAGCGAGATGCGGGCCTCCTCCTGGACGGCAGGGTCGTCCGAGGCCATCGAGATCTCCTCGAGCCGCATGCTCAGCGCCGTCAGGGGCGTGCGGAGCTGGTGCGAGGCGTCGGAGGCGAACTGCCGCTCGGCCGCGAGGCGGCCGGCCAGACGGTCCGAGCTGCGTGCGAGCTCGGCCGCGACGAGGTCGATCTCCTCGACCCCGGAGGGTTCGAGCCGTGGGCGCACCTGCCCCGACCCGAGCTGCTCGGCCGACGCCGCGAGGTAGACCAGCGGCGCGGAGAGCCGGTTCGCCTGCCAGACGGCCATGGCGATCCCCGCTGCGAACGCCACGACCGAGGCCGCCACGACGAGCAGGACGATCTGGGCGGCGTTCCAGTAGCTCTCGGCGAACGACGTGCTCAGCGCGACCGTCGCGTTCTGGTCCGTCCGGTCCGCCGCCTCGTTGGCTCGCCCCGTGATGACCTCGCCCGCGGTCATCTGCTCACCGTCCGGGAGGTTCACGAACACGTACGCGGGCAGCTCCCCCGGTCGCCCCTCGGACGCGTTGTCGAGGACGGACTGCGGGATGGGCTCGTTCTGCGCGAGCCTGTTGTCGATGTTCCGCGCCAGGGTGTCGACGCGGCCCTGGAGCTGGGCCATCTCGTTGGCCAGGACGAACTGCGCACCGAGGAACGCGAGCGGAAAGCCGAGCAGGAGCACGGCGACGGCGACGGCCGCGACCGTCGCCTGCAGAACGCGTCGACGCACGCTTCCCCGATCCTTCGCTCAGCCCCGTCGGGGGATCAGCCCTCGCCGGTCTCGAAGCGGAAGCCGAGGCCTCGCACCGTGGAGACGTAGCGCGGCGAGTTGGCGTCGTCCCCGAGCTTGCGACGCAGCCAGGACACGTGCATGTCCAGGGTCTTGGTGGAGCCCACGGGCTCCGAGCCCCACACGTCTCGCATGAGGGTGTCGCGCACCACGACGGACCCGGCGCTCGCGATGAGGACGCGCAGGAGTTCGAACTCCTTGGTCGTCAGGTGCAGCTCGCGGTCGCCCTGGAAGGCGCGGTGCGCAGCGACGTCGATGCGGACGTCCTGGGCGACCAGCTCTTCCTCGTCGGTCGGGTCGCCGTGCGTGCGGCGCAGGAGTGCCCGGACGCGGGCGAGGAGCTCGGCCAGGCGGAAGGGCTTGGTCACGTAGTCGTCGGCGCCGGCATCGAGGCCGACCACCAGGTCGACCTCGTCGGCACGCGCGGTCAGGACCAGGACCGGTGTCGTCAGACCCTTGTTGCGGATCTCACGTGCGACGTCCAGGCCGTCCATGTCCGGGAGGCCCAGATCCAGGACCACGATGTCGACACCGCTCGCGGCGTCGATCGCTCCTTGACCAGTTCCATGCACGACCACGTTGTAACCCTCACGCGTCAGCGCACGCGCCAAAGGTTCGGCAATCGCCGGGTCGTCCTCCGCTAGCAGTACGTGGGTCATTCGATCATGCTAGGGCATTCGCAGAACTTTGGCGTTATCCATCAGGCCCCGTGGGACGCTCGTGACACACCTGATGGACACCCCGAAGTCGCCGTCCCGCTCTGCCCGGGTCTGTCCCGGTCCGCGCCGCCCGGCAGGACCCCGTCCTCCCGTTCCCCGCCGCAGGACCTCGTGCGCCGCCCCTCGTCCCGGCCGCACACCCGCCGCGGGTCCCCCCACGGTCGCGCGTCCCGTCCGTCCGGAGGTGGACGCGTCGCCCCGAGCCCGCCACCTACGCTGGCAGGCATGGGTTGGTACGAGAACATGGGCAAGTGGTGGGAGCGGCACCGGTTCGCGGTCGACCTCACGAGCACGGTCGTCGTCGCGCTCGTGTTCATCCCGTTCGCGCTCGCCTACGGGTCCTCCGTCACGGGCGGGTCGACGCTCTCGACGCTCTTCACGATCGGCATGCTCGCCCCGCTCCCCTGGCGGCGCGTCCGCCCCGTCGCCTCGGCGGTCACGGTCTACGCGGTCGCGCTGCTCCACCTGCTCGTCGGGATCATCTTCCTGCCCTCCGACTTCCTCTTGCTGATCTCGCTGTTCTCCGTCACGGTCTACGGCCCCCGCTGGGCCCACCGCACCGCGATGATCTCGTCGGCCGCCGGGTCGCTCGTACTGGGGCTGAGGCTCGCCGTCAACGCGAGCAGCGCGGCCGAGGCGGCGGGGGTGTTCGTCTTCACGGCGATGTTCTCCACGATGATGTTCCTCGCCGTCTGGGCCTTCGGGCTGGTGCGCCGCTCACGGCGCGAGACCATCAACGCCCTGGTCGACCGCGCCGAGCGTCTCGAGGTCGAGCGCGACCAGCAGGCGCAGATCGCGACGGCCGCCGAGCGCTCGCGCATCGCCCGCGAGATGCACGACATCGTTGCCCACTCGCTGTCGGTCATCATCGCCCAGGCCGACGGCGGCCGGTACGCGGGAGCCACCGACCCCGCGGCGGCCACGCGTGCGCTGGCCACGGTCTCGGACACCGGGCGCGCGGCCCTCGCGGACATGCGCCGGCTCCTGGGCGTCCTGCGCACCGACGACCGCGACGCGGTCGCTGGCTCGGGTCGTCCCGCGCAGCTCACGCACGCCCCCGGGCTCAACAACCGGCCCCGGCAGGTCCTGGACGAGGCCCGGGCGCACGGCGCAGCGGGCGCGGCGCCCGTCCCTCGCACGGGCGGCCCGGCGACCGGCCCCGTGCCGACCGCCACGGGTTCCGTGCGACGCGTCGAGCTCACGCCCCAGCCCGACTCGGCCGACCTCGAGTCCCTCGTCTCGCAGGTCCGCGACAGCGGCATGCGCATCTCGCTCGTCCGCATGGGCACCCCGCGCCCCCTGCCCCCGGGGGCGGGACTGACCGTCTACCGCGTGTGCCAGGAGGCGCTCACCAACATCCTCAAGCACGCGGGTCCCGACCCGACCGTCACGGTCGTCGTGACCTGGGGCGTCGACACGCTCCAGCTCGCGGTCGACGACGACGGCCGCGGGGCGTCGGCCGACGGCACGCACTCCCCCGGCTACGGCCTGCTCGGGATGCGCGAGCGCGCGGTGATCTTCGGCGGCGCGGTGACCACGGGTCCGCGCCCCGGCGGCGGGTTCCGCGTCCGGTTCACCATGCCCATCCCCCGGCTCGACGGCGCCGCTCCCCCCGTCGCGGCGCCGCCCGCACCGGCGTCGGGCAGGATGGGGCAGCAGACGCCCGGCACGCCTGGCACGCCCGGCACAGGAGCGCTCCCCGCGCCTGCAGCCACGACGCCACCCGCACCCGCACCCGACGATCCCCAGGAACCATGACCTCCACCTTCTTCACGCCCGACCTCCCCGCGCAGGACCCCATCCGGGTCGCGCTCGTCGACGACCAGCAGCTCGTGCGCGCCGGGTTCCGGATGGTCATCGACTCCCAGCCCGACCTCCAGGTCACGGTCGAGGCGGGCGACGGGCTCCAGGCCCTGCGGCTCCTCGCGGACCACCCGGTCGACGTCGTGCTCATGGACGTGCGCATGCCGCACCTCGACGGGCTCTCGGCCACGGCCCGGCTCACGGCCGCGGCGGCCGAGGGCCACCACGTGCCCCGGGTCATCGTGCTCACGACGTTCGACCTCGACGAGTACGTGCTCGAGGCCATCCGGTCCGGGGCCAGCGGGTTCCTCCTGAAGGACGCCCCGCCCGAGGAGATGCTCGCCGCGATCCGTACCGTGCACTCGGGCGACGCGGTGATCGCCCCGTCGTCGACGCGCCGGCTCCTCGAGCACCTGGTCGTGGCCCTGCCCGCCGAGCAGCTCGTCGACACGGGTGCGCAGGAGCAGATCTCCTCCCTCACCGAGCGTGAGCGCGAGGTCCTCGTCCTCATGGCCCGCGGCCGCTCGAACAACGAGATCGCGAGCGACCTGTTCGTCGCCGAGGCCACGGTCAAGACCCATGTCGGACGCATCCTCGCCAAGCTCGGGGCGCGCGACCGCGTCCAGGCCGTGGTGACCGCGTACGAGACGGGACTCGTGCGCCCGGGCGCGTGACGCCGTCGGGCACCTCGCCGGTAGGGGTTTCCCCCGGTCGGTGTACGACCACGGGATGACGTCCCGCGTCCCGAGGACCCGCCCCTCGCCGGACGCACGACCACCACCCCGGCTCCTAGTGTCGTCATCAGGTGGGAACGAGGGCCTCGCGCCCTCTCCCGCACCCCTCGGTCCCGGGCCCGGGCGCCCTGCGCGCCCCCGCCCAGGACCGGCGCAGACCGACGACGAACTCTCCTGGAGCAGACGTGGACACCACCGTGTACCAGCCCATCCCCGGCACCCCTCCGGCGCAAGGCACGCCCGCCGTGCGTGCCCGGTCCCTGACCAAGCTGTACGGCAAGGGCGAGGCGACCGTGCGCGCCCTCGACGGCGTCGACGTGGACTTCGAGAAGGGCGCGTTCACCGCGATCATGGGGCCCTCGGGCTCGGGCAAGTCCACGCTCATGCACCTGCTCGCCGGGCTCGACACCGCCTCGAGCGGCCAGGGATTCATCGGCGACACCGAGATCACCGCCCTGGGCGACAACGAGCTGACCAGGCTGCGCCGCGACCGCGTCGGCTTCGTCTTCCAGTCGTTCAACCTGCTGCCCATGTTCACGGCCGAGCAGAACATCACGCTGCCGATCGAGCTGGCAGGACGCAAGGTCGACGCCGAGACCAAGGAGTGGCTCGCGACGCTCGTCCAGACCCTGGGCCTGGGCGCGCGCCTCACGCACCGCCCCAGCGAGCTCTCGGGCGGGCAGCAGCAGCGCGTGGCCATCGCCCGCGCGCTCATCGCCAAGCCCGAGGTCGTCTTCGCGGACGAGCCCACGGGCAACCTGGACTCGCGCTCGGGCGCCGAGGTCCTGAGCTTCCTGCGCCGCTCGGTGCGCGAGCTCGGCCGGACCATCATCATGGTCACGCACGACCCCACGGCCGCCGCCTACGCCGACCGCGTCATCCTCATCGCCGACGGCCGCATCGCGGGAGACATCGACAACCCGACCCCCGAGTCGGTCCTCGCCGGGCTCGACGCGCTGCGCACGCTCGAGAACGACCCCGCGGACGCGCTCGCCGGCACCACCGGTCCGACGGCGGTGCGCGCCTGATGGTCCGGCTCACCCTGGCGCAGATGCGCCGCAGCATCGGGCGGCTGAGCGCCGCCGGCATCGCGATCCTCATCGGGACCGCGTTCCTCACCGCGACCCTGCTCGCGGGAACCGTCATCAACCGCATCACGACCGACTCGATCGCCGCGCAGTTCGCCGACTCGGACCTCGTGGTCGCGAGCAACGCCGGCATCGACCAGGCAGGGGTCGCGGAGATCCGCGGGACCGAGGGCGTCGAGGCCGCCGACCCGCAGGTCCTGCGGGCCTTCGAGCTCGTCTCGGGGGGCAAGCGCACCTACCAGGTCGTCGTCCCGACCGCCTCGGACCCGCGCTTCGAGGCCCAGGAGCTCGTCGAGGGTGCGATGCCCGCACGCTCGGGCGAGATCGCGCTGCCGTCCGACGTCGCCGAGCGGCTCGGGCTCGGGCTCGGCGACACCGTGACCGTCGTGCGCTCGGTGTGGACGCCGAACGCCGAGGGCGCGGCCACCGAGCAGGGCGCACCGACTGGTGCGACGGACGGCGAGACCGCCGCCCCCGAGGAGATCGCGCCCGCCGACGGGGCGACCGACGAGGCGGGCAGCGAGACCGCGCCCACCGACCAGGACGCCCCCGTCGAGGAGGAGCCCGCGGGCACCTTCGTCGACACGAACGAAAAGCTGACCCTCGTCGGGACCCTCGACGACCCGATGGGCGCCTACGCCCAGGTGGGTGGCGCGGGCGTCCTGTCGGACGAGGACCTGACCGCCTGGGAGGCAGAGAGCTTCGTCCCGGGCGAGTCCGCGACCGCGTACAACGCGGTGCTGGTCGCCCTGGCGCCCGGTGCCGACCTCGAGGCCGTCCGGTCGAGCGTCACGGGCTCGCTCGGGGGAGACACCGAGGTCTGGACGAGCGCCGAGTACGCCAAGGAGCAGGCCGCCCAGATGACGGGCGGCGAGGACGTCTTCACCTACGTGATCCTCACGTTCGCGGCGATCGCGCTGCTCGTCGCGGCCCTGGTCATCGCGAACACCTTCCAGGTGCTCGTCGCCCAGCGCACCCGGACGCTCGCGCTCCTGCGCTGCGTGGGTGCCGACCGCAAGCAGCTGGCCCGCTCGGTCCTGCTCGAGGCCGTGATCCTGGGCCTGTTCGCCTCGGTCGCCGGCATCCTGTTCGGCATCGGGCTCGTCCAGCTCGCGCTGACCGTCGCGGGCAGCATGGACCTCGGCATCCCGCTGCCCTCGGTCGTCCAGGTGACGCCCGTCGCGGTCCTCGTCCCGCTGCTCGTGGGGACCGTCGTGACGCTCGTCGCGTCGTTCTCGCCGGCGCGTGCCGCGACCCGGGTCGCGCCGCTCGCCGCGCTGCGTCCCTCTGACGCGCCGACCCTCACGTCGGGAGCAGGACGCGTCCGCCTCGCGATCTCGTCGATCCTCGTCGTCGGAGGTGCGGGCCTCCTGGTCCTGGGAGTCCTCCTGGGGCAGCAGGGCAGCGCGGAGGCGGGCCTGCTCGCCGCGACCGCCGGTGGCGCGGCCTCGTTCGTGGGCGTCCTCGTGGGAGCGATCTTCTGGCTCCCCAAGGTCGTGAGCCTCGTGGGCAAGGTCCTGACGGGCTCCGGCAGCACGGCCAAGCTCGCGGCCGCGAACACCCTGCGCAACCCGCGCCGCACCGCCGCGACGAGCACCGCGCTCCTCATCGGCGTGACGCTCGTGGCCATGATGTCGACCGGGGCGGTGAGCGCCCGGATGAGCATGAACAACGAGCTCGACGGTCGCTACCCCGTGGACGTCTCGCTCGCGACCGACGGCTACGACGAGTACGGCGGCAACCAGCCCGTCGCGCTCCCGCAGTCGACGATCGGCACGGCCGAGAAGGTCGACGGCGTCGAGTCCGTCGTCCCGCTGACCGCGACGTCGGTCACCGTCGCCCTCGACGGCAACGACGTCACGTTCCTCGCACGCGGGGTCGACCCCGGCGCGGCGGCCGCGCTCGTGCGCGACGAGAAGGCGGTCGAGGGCCTGGCCCCGGGCACCGTCGTCGTCCCGGCAGGGGTCGCCGAGGACTGGGGCATCTCGACGGGCGACGAGCTCGAGCTGGCCGCCGCACCGCTCCCCGAGGACGCGAACCCCCAGGGGACGCCTGCGACCCTCGAGGCGCTCGTGACCCCGATGGGTGGACGTGCCCTGCTCGTCACGCCGCAGACGCTCGAGGGCGTCGCGACGGGGACACCCGTCACGAGCGCCTGGGTCGGCCTGGCCGACGTCAACGACGCCGCGTCCGTGGTGCCCGCCCTCCAGGACGCGCTCGCGGAG
This sequence comes from Oerskovia sp. NPDC060338, assembly GCF_042726295.1. Taxonomy (NCBI): domain Bacteria; kingdom Bacillati; phylum Actinomycetota; class Actinomycetes; order Micrococcales; family Cellulomonadaceae; genus Oerskovia; species Oerskovia sp. NPDC060338. Next base: position 76,592 of record NZ_JBHXCQ010000007.1, on the reverse strand, counting down.
ACCGACCTCCCGATCGACGTCACGGGGGCCGCGGTCGAGCGTGCGATGTACCAGAAGGTCGTCGACACGATCCTCGGCGTCATCGTCGGCCTCCTCGCGGTCGCGGTCGTCATCGCCCTCATCGGTGTCGCGAACACGCTGTCGCTCTCGGTCATCGAGCGCCGTCGGGAGTCCGCGACCCTGCGGGCCATCGGCCTGAGCCGGTCCCAGCTGCGCTGGATGCTCGCGATCGAGGGCATGCTCATCGCGGGGGTCGGTGCGGTGCTCGGCATCCTGCTCGGCATCGCGTACGGCTGGGCCGGCGCGTCCACGGCCCTGGCCGTGATGGGCGACGTGACGCTCGCCGTGCCGTGGCGCGACGTCGCCCTGGTCCTGGTCGTGGCCCTCGTCGCCGGTCTCCTGGCGTCGGTGATCCCCGGCCGCTCGGCAGCCCGCACCTCTCCCGTGGAGGCGCTCGCGGTCGACTGACCCGCGGCAAGGCTCGACGCCCGACGGCGCGCCTGTGGACGACCACCTCGTCCACAGGCGCGCCGTCGTCGTCTGCAGGAACACCCGTCCCGGCACCAGGATCGGGTCGTGCGCATGACCCTCCACCCCGGCCTCGACGTCCTGCTCGAGCCCGGCGCCCGCCTGGGCGACCTCCGGGCCGACCTCGCGCGCCTCGCGCGCAGACCCGAGCTGCTGGCCGAACCGCTCGCGGCCGACGGGGTGCTCGTGCACGACGACCACCTCGTCGGCACCCGCCCCCTGCTCCCGGGGGCGACCCTGCACGCACTCATGCCCGGGACGGGTCCGGCCGCGAGCGCCACGGAGCGGGACCCCGAGGCCGCGGCGCTGCGCGCCCCCTGGCACGTCGCGGTCCTCTCGGGTCCGGGGAGCGGCGGGCTGCACGCCGTGCCGGAGGCATCCGGGCTCGTGCTGGCGGCCGCGGGCCCTGGAGGAGCGACGGTCGTGGTCACGGCCGGAGAGCGGCGGACAGGACGAGTCCGGGGATTCCCGTGGGTCCGGTGGAACCGGCGGTCCGGGCGGGGAGGGCAGGGCGGGCCGGTCCGGGTCGCGGTCCGCGGCGCCCACGGCACGTGGGAGTCCCCTGGTGCGCGTCCGCGCCCGGTCCGGGGCGCTCGTCCTCGCTCCTGGCCCGCGGGCAGGGTCCTGCACGTGGGCGGTGCCGTCTACGACCTGCGGCCGCGTCCCCGCCTCGAGGAGTGGGCCGTCACGAGTGCGCTGCCCCTCCCCGTCCCGGTGCGGGCCGGCGGCCCGGGCCTCAGCGGTCAGTCGGTCGCCATGGCGCTCACCCCTGCGGTCGGCTCGCTCGCGCTCGCGGCCACGCTGCGCCAACCCGTGCTCGCGCTCCTCGCCCTGCTCGGTCCGCTCACGCTCGTGGTCCCGCTCCTCGTCGCTGCCCGACGGCGTCGCTCGCGCGGGCAGGACGGGTCCGGCCCGGGCGCCGGTCGGGTCGGGCGTACGGGTGGTGACCCGGGCGGTGCCCCCGCACCGACCGAGGCGTCCCGAGGCGCCGCGACGCGAGGAGCCGGGGGGACGGACCGCATCCCCCTCGCAGCGTCAGAGCCCGCGGACGACGACCCACCGGCCCCGAGCCCGGCGGACCTCATGACGGCCGTGGTCGCGGTCCACCGGGCTGCCCCCGACCCGTCGCGCGCGCCGAGGGCGGCCACCGGGACCGGCCCGGCCCCCTGGGCCGACCCCCTGGCCACGCCTCCCCGCGCCCAGGGCGCACGGCTCCCCGACGGGTGCGTGGCCGTCGTCGGGCGGCGGGCGGACCGGCTCGCTGCGGCGCGCACGCTCCTCCTGGCCCAGGTCGCCTCGGGCGCCACGGTCGAGGCGGTGCACGCCGACGAGGACGCGCACGAGTGGGCGTGGCTGCGCTGGCTCCCCCGGTCGCGCCGGCGCCAGGAAGCCTCGCCGGGGGCGTCCGCGGGCGACCGGTTGCTCCTCGTGGACACCTCTCCGGCAGGGCACGAGGGCCCCTCGGTGGGAGCGCAGGACCTCGACCGGTGGTGGGCTGCACGGGGCCCGCACGACCGGCTGATCCTGCTCGCCACCGGTCGGGATGCCGTGCCCGCGTGGTGCCGGACCGTGCTCGACGCCACGAACGGCGGATGGCACCTCGCGGACGGGAGCACCCGTCCCGCCCCCGCCGTCGGCGTCACCGCCACCTGGTCCGAGCGCTACGCCCGGCACCTCGCCGCGGCGGCCGGGCTCGGGCGCTGGCCCGCCGGCACGGGCGACCCGGCCGCAGGTGAACCGTCCGACCCTGTCGCCCCCGGGCTTCCCGCTGCGGCGTCGCTCGCGGCGCTCCTCGGGCTCGGTACGAGCGACGCCGTCGCCCCCTCGGCCGACGTCCGCTGCTCGCTCGCGACCCGTGTCGCTCACCGGTGGGAGACGTCCTCCCGAAGCGCGTCGACGACGCCGGGCCTGCCGGTCCCCCTCGGTCTCGACGCGCACGGACATCCGGTGGTGGTCGACGTCGTGCGGGACGGCCCGCACGCACTGGTCGCCGGGACCACGGGCGCGGGCAAGTCCGAGCTGCTCCAGTCGCTCGTCCTGGGGCTGGCCCTCACCACGTCCCCGCGCGACCTCGCCATCGCGCTCGTCGACTACAAGGGCGGAGCGAGCTTCGGCGGGTGCGTCGGACTCCCGCACGTCGTGGGGCAGGTCACGGACCTCGAGCCCGGCCTGGCGGGCAGGGCGCTCGCCGGGCTCCGCGCCGAGCTGCGCCGTCGTGAGCACGTGGTCGCAGGCGCGGGCGCCACCTGCCTCGACGACCTCCCTCCGGGCGTCCTGCCCCGGCTGCTCGTGGTGGTCGACGAGTTCCGGGCGCTCGCCGACGACCTGCCGGACTTCCTGCCCGGGCTCCTGCGCCTCGCGTCCCAGGGCCGGTCGCTCGGGGTCCACCTCGTCCTGGCCACCCAGCGGCCGGCCGGTGCGGTCACCGCGGACATGCGCGCCAACATCTCGCTGCGGATCGCGCTGCGGCAGATCGACACGGGCGACTCGCACGACGTGATCGACGCCCCTCACGCGGCGCGGATACCTGTCGACCGTCCCGGGCGGGCGGTCCTGCGCCGCGGCGACGGCGCGCCCTTCGCGTTCCAGTGCGCCCACGCGGCGGCGCCCGCCCCGCGGGGGACGGACGCCGTGCGTGCCGCTCCACGGTGGGGCGCCGCCCCCGTCTCCCCGGGCGGACACGCACCGGACGCCACCGACCAGGTGGCGCTCCTCGTCGCGGCCGCCCGCGAGGCGGCGGTGCTCGCGGGCCACGCTCCCTACCCCGCGCCCTGGCTCCCGGGCCTGCCGGGGCGTGTGACGCCGTCGGACCTCCCGGGAGCGGGCACCACCTCCGGCGACGTGCAGAGCCACCTTCCGCTCGCCCTCTCCGACCTGCCCGGCGAGCAGAGCCGAGGAGTCGTGACGTGGGACGTCGGCGACGGCCACCTCGCGGTCGTCGGCCGCCCGCGCTCGGGCCGGACCACGGCGCTGCGGGCACTCGCCGTCGCGGCGCTCGACCGGGGGTGGGACGTGCACGTCGTCGCCCAGGATCCCGCTCTCACGGGCCCCGGGCTGCGTGCGCACGCCGGCTGCGGGACCGTCGTCGACCAGCACGACCCGCGCAGGGTCGCGCGGCTCGTCGACCTCCTGCTCGGCCGGACGGACCGCGAGCCCACGCTCGTGCTGCTCGACGGGATCGAGGACCTGCGCGCCTCGCTCGGGCTCCTGGCGGGCGGTGCGGGGGCCGACCTCCTGGGGCGCCTCCTCGGCGACGGGGCGTCGCACGGCGTGCACGTCGCGCTCTCGGGCCAGACCCCGGGGCTGGGTGGGCTCGCGCACCGCGTCGGGCCGCGGCTCGTGCTGACCTCGAGCGCCGTGCACGACGACGTCGCGCACGGCGTGCCCTCCCGGCTCGCAGGGCGCGGTGGGCGAGCCGGGCGCGCCGTGTGGCTCGGGTCCGACGAGCCCGTCGAGTGCCAGGTCGTGGTCGACGCCTCACCGGCACCGGGACGCGGCCCCCTCTCGGACGCGACGTCCCGCGACGACGGCCGACCGGCCCCGGTCCGGCTCGCTCCCCTCCCGCGCCTCGTGGCGCCGGCAGACCTCCCCGGCCCGGGCGAGGTCCCGCTCCGGGCCGTGCCGGTCGGGATCGGAGGTGACGCGGCGGCTCCCGTGCGCCTCGACCTGGGTGCCGGCGCGCTCGTCGTCGGCCCGGGGGGCAGCGGGCGGAGCAGCGCGCTGCTCCTTCTGCTCGGGTACGTGCTGCCGACGGGCCGGGTGCGGGCGGTGCTCTCGCGCGACCTGCGTCTCACGCAGCTCGCGGCCACGCACGACGGCGCTGGCCACGTCGTGGTCGCGTGCAGCTTCTCACCCTTCGAGGCAGCCGAGGCGCTCAAGCTGCTCTCCACCGACCCTCCGGCCCGGGGGGACGTCGTGGTCGTCGACGACCTCGACGTCCTCCAGCAGGCGTGCCCGCTCGAGGTCGAGGTCCTCACGGAACTCGTGCGGGCAGGTGTCGTGCTCCTGGCCTCCGCGTCGACGGTGGCCGCAGCGACGGCTCACCGCGGGCCGCTCGCCGAGGTGCGCGCGGCGCGGTGCGGGCTCGTGCTGCGTCCTGGCGAACGCGGCAGCGCCGACGTGTTCGGGGCGTCGCTCGACCAGGTGCTCGACCCCGGCACCGGGCCTGCGGGCCGGGCGGTGGCCGTGCGGTCGGGCGAGCTCGTGCCCGTGCAGGTCGCGTTCGCCGGATGACTCGGCGCCAGGAGGACGCAGCGGCCTGCCGGCCGGCTCCCCTGCTCGCCCGGTCAGTCCTCGGTGCGGGCCGTGTCGCGCGTGGTCGCCACGACCACTGGACGCAGCATGAGGCACACGAGCACCACCACGGCGAGCGCCAGGACCGCGATCCCGGGAGCCGTGACCTCCACCTGGAGCCAGCTGAACGCGACGACGACCTGCAGCAGCTGCCAGGTGGCCACCGGGGACCGGGACCATCGCTGTCCGCGCAGGAGTCCTCGCGCGCTCGCGCCGAGCACGGCGGCGACCCCCAGGGCGAACACGACCAGGAAGATCGAGACGCCTGCGGCCGACGACCGGCCCGACACGAGCTCGACCAGGACGAGCAGCGCGCCGACGACGAGCGCCACCGCCTCGAGCCCGATCCCGGCGATCACGACCCACAGCGCGGGCGGGCGCGGGCCGCCCGCAGGCGGGGTCGACGAGCCGGAACCACCCTCGGGAGGTTCGGGCGTGGATTGATTCGGAGTCCTCACAGCAGCCACGACAACCCAGACTACGCGTGACCTGCACCTTCACCGAAGTGTGACCAAGACCTCACCGTTCATGTCGCAGAAACTTTCCGGCAACCCCTTGTGCTGGGCTTCTCAAGATGTGAACCTAGTTCAAGCATCAATTACCCCCCACCTGAGCCTGAAGCCCTTTTGTGGACGTGCGTCCGACACCATTCCACCTGGGGCCTTGCTCGTCATGCCAAGGAGACCTCACATGGATTGGCGCCACCGCGCAGCCTGCCTGGACGAAGACCCGGAGCTGTTCTTCCCGATCGGGAACACCGGCCCCGCCCTCCTCCAGATCGAAGAGGCGAAGGCCGTGTGCCGCCGCTGCGACGTCGTCGACACCTGCCTCAAGTGGGCACTCGAGTCCGGTCAGGACGCGGGAGTCTGGGGTGGCCTGTCCGAGGACGAGCGTCGTGCGCTCAAGCGCCGCACCGCTCGCGCCCGTCGCGCCGGCTGAGCTTCACATACTTTTCTCATAAAGGGCCGTCACCTGCTGGTGACGGCCCTTTATGTTTGCCTTCGGAAGAGAATTGTCGGCGTTCTGGATCCTCTCCGTCGAGGCCCTCGTCATCCCTGACGGGAGCCCCCGCCGTCACGCAGGACGAGCTGCAGCACGACCTGGGTCCCGCCGCCCGGACGATCCGACCACTCGATGGTCCCGCCCAGCTCGTTGGACACGAGGGTCGCGACGATCTGCGAGCCCAGACCGCTCTTCTTGGGCTTCTCCGAGGGCTCGGTGCCCGGCACGGGCATGCCCACCCCGTCGTCGGCGACGATGATCCGCAGCGCCGACCCCTCGCGCTGCGCGTCGATCTCGACCGTACCGTTCGTCCGGTTCGCGAACCCGTGCTCGACCGCGTTGGTCACGAGCTCGGTGAGGACGAGCGCGAGCGGCGTGGCGTCCTCCGCGGGCACCAGCCCGAAGCTCCCGGTCTGGACCGTACGGACCTTGGTGTCGGCCGAGGCGACGTCGGCGGCGAGACGCAGCGCGCGCCCACCCATGTCGTCGAACTCGACCTCCTCGTCGAGGGTCTGCGAGAGGCTCTCGTGGACCAGCGCGATGGTCGCGACGCGGCGCATGGCCTCCTCGAGGGCCGCGCGCGCCTCGGGCACGTCCATCCGGCGCGCCTGGAGGCGCAGCAGGGCGGCGACCGTCTGCAGGTTGTTCTTGACCCGGTGGTGGATCTCACGGATCGTCGCGTCCTTGGTGATGAGCTCGCGCTCGCGGCGGCGCAGCTCGGAGACGTCACGGCACAGCAGCACCGCCCCGATCCGCTGCCCCGACTCGGTGAGCGGCAGGGCGCGCAACGAGAGCGCCACCCCGCGGGCCTCGATGTCGGTGCGCCACGGGGCGCGCCCCATGACCACGAGCGGCAGGGACTCGTCGACAGGCGTCTGGTGCTCGATCAGGTCGGTCGTCACCTCGATGAGCGAGCGGCCCACGAGCGGCCCGATCACACCGAGCCGGTGGAAGCAGCTCAGGGCGTTGGGGCTCGCGTAGAGGACCTCGCCCTCGGAGTTGAGCCGGATCAGGCCGTCGCCCACGCGCGGTGCGCCACGGCGGGGGCCGGTCGCCGCGTTGGGGGCCGGGAACTCGCCCCGGGAGATCATCGCGATGAGGTCGTCGGCGGCCTCGACGTAGTTGAGCTCGAGCCGGCTGGGCGTGCGCCCGCTGCCGAGGTTGGTCTGGCGCGCGACGACGGCGATCGCGTGCCCGTTGTGGACGACGGGGATGGCCTCCTCACGGACTGCGTACGCCCCGAACCAGCGCGGCTCGCGCGAGCGCTGCGACCGGGCCTCGGACAGGGCGCGCTCGAGCTGGGGCCGCTGGCCCTCGGGCGCGGTCGAGCCCACGATGTCGTCGTAGTGGACCGTTGCGCCCGTGCTGGGCCGGCACTGCGCGACGGCGACGAAGCTGCCGTCGTCGGTGGGGAGCCACAGGACGAGGTCTGCGAAGGCCAGGTCGGAGACCACCTGCCAGTCGCCGACGAGCAGGTGCAGCCATTCGTTGTCGGCAGGCGACAGCTCGGCGTGGCGGGAGATCAAGTCACTCATGGCAGACACGAGCCCCAGCGTACGCATCCGTGGGCGTCTTCACGGGATCGGGGCCTCTCCTTCGGTAGAGTCGGTCTCCCTGGCGCACCCTGCGCGCCGGTCAGCACGCCCCGAGGAGAACCTGTGCACCTGAGCGTCGATCTGCACTACCCCGCCGGTCTCGACGAGGTCACCCGGATGCTCGCGAGCGAGGCCTTCGTCCGGTGGCGCGCACAGCGCACGGGCGGCTCTCAGGCCCTCGTCGAGCTCGCGGACGTGACGGGCTCGATCGACGAGGGGTTCTCGGTGGTGGTGCGGCGCACGCTGCCCACGGACCAGATCCCAGGTCACCTGCGGGCGTTCGTGGGCAACGCGCTCGAGGTCCGCCAGGCAGAGGTGTGGGAGCCCGCGGACGGCGACGTCCGGCGCGGGACGGTCTCGCTCGAGATCACGGGAGCGCCCGTGCGCATGACCGGCACGGTCACCCTCGAGGCCCTGCCCGACGGCGGCACGCGGCACTCGTACGACGGCGAGCTCAAGGCCACGGTCCCCCTGTTCGCGGCGGCCGTCGAGGAGGCAGCGGCAGGTGCCGTCCGCACGACCCTCGCGTCCGAGGAGCAGGCCGGCGTGGAGTGGCTCACGGCCCCCTGAGCTCTGCGCGATCGTCCACCGGCCGGCACTGCGAGCAGAGCTGAACGGCCGTCCATCTTACTTTCCAGGCGGTCGGGAACCAATAACGATTGAGGAACGGCCGTCGTGACCAAATCGCTCTGACCTGCACAGATGCGCGCGTGGGAGCGTTTCCACGACGGAATGTCACGTCGCGAGGTTGACATCCGCAGAACCGGCGGGCCACCATCGTGGCACTTCGTGGGAGCGCTACCACCCCTGACCGTGGGAGCGCTGCCACGCCGATCACCGACAAGGGAGTCATCGTGCTGAGCAGCACCCGTCCGACCCGCACCCGCACGGCAACCGCCGCCGTCGCAGGACTCGCGGCCCTCACCCTCACCCTGACCGCCTGCTCCTCGGGCTCCGGCTCGTCGGACGACAGCAGCGGGTCCGCCGACGGCGAGAAGATCACCCTCACCGTCGCCACGTTCAACGACTTCGGCTACACCGACGAGCTCCTCGCGGCCTACACCGCCGAGCACCCCAACGTCACGGTCAAGCAGACCAAGGCCGCGAAGTCCGAGGACGCACGCACCAACCTCACGACCAAGCTCGCCGCCGGTGGCGACGGCCTGGCCGACATCGAGGCCATCGAGGTCGACTGGCTCCCCGAGCTCATGCAGTACCCCGACCTCTTCACCGACCTGACCGACGCGTCGCTCGACGGCCGCTGGGTCGACTGGAAGGTCCAGCAGGCCACGACCACCGACGGCAAGGTCATCGGCTACGGCACCGACATCGGCCCGAGCGCGATCTGCTACCGCCAGGACCTCTTCGAGGCCGCGGGCCTCCCGACCGACCCGGCAGCGGTCGCCGAGCTGCTCGGCGGGGCCGACGCGACGTGGGACGACTACTTCGCCGCGGGCGCCACCTTCGCCGCAGCGAGCGACGCCGCCTGGTACGACAGCGCGATGTCGATCTCCCAGGGCATGGTCAACCAGATCGACAACGCCTACGAGGAGTCCGACGGCACGCCCAAGGACCTCGCGACCAACACCGCGATCCAGGACATCTACAACACGGTCGTCGAGCAGTCGGCCACCAACGGCCTCTCCGCAGGTCTTGAGCAGTGGAGCGCCGACTGGGACGCCGCGTTCCAGAACAACGGCTTCGCCACGATGATCTGCCCCGCGTGGATGACCGGCCCGGTCGAGGAGCGCTCGGGCGGCGTGACCGGCTGGAACGTCGCTGACGTCTTCCCCGGTGGCGGCCTCAACTGGGGCGGCTCGTTCCTCACGGTGCCCGCGTCGGGCAAGAACGCCGACGCCGCCAAGGAGCTCGCCGCCTGGCTGACCGACCCCGCGCAGCAGACCACGGCGTTCACCAACGCCGGCACCTTCCCCTCGCAGATCGAGGCGCAGGAGTCCGAGGCCGTGCAGACCTTCACCAACGAGTTCTTCAACGACGCACCGGTCGGCACGATCTTCGTCAACCGTGCGCTCGCGATCGACGGTGCTCCGTTCAAGGGCGCGAACTACTTCGCGATCCACCAGACGGTCCAGGACGCCATCAAGCGCGTCGACGTCGAGAAGACCGCTGACGCCCAGGCGTCGTGGGACAAGGCAGTCCAGGCCTACAAGGACCTGGGCCTGAGCTGATCCGGTGCGCGGGGTGACCTCTCCGGGAGGTCACCCCGCGCTCCCACGCCCCAGCCCGCCGTCGGGCACCGCGTCCCAGCTCGACCCAGCACAGGAAAGTCAGATGACCGTCCTCTCTCCCACCCAGCCCACCCAGGGCCTCGGCGAACCGCCGCGCCCCTCGCGCCGCGTCGGCTTCTCCCAACGGCTCGGCCGCTGGGACGTCAAGCTCTCCCCCTACCTCTACATCTCCCCGTTCTTCATCCTCTTCGCCATCACCGGGCTGTTCCCGCTGATCTACACGGCGTTCGTGTCGGTCCACGAGTGGAACCTGCTGGGCGGACAGGGAGACTTCGTCGGCCTGCAGAACTTCACCGACGTGCTCGCGCAGCCCACCTTCTGGAAGTCGCTGCGCAACACCTTCTCGATCTTCCTGCTGTCCTCGGTCCCGCAGGTGATCTGCGCGATCATCATCGCGGCCCTGCTCGACCAGAACCTGCGCGCCGCGACGTTCTGGCGCATGGGTGTCCTGCTGCCCTACGTCGTGGCCCCCATCGCGGTCAGCCTCATCTTCGGGCGCCTCTTCGCCGACCAGTACGGCCTCATCAACGGTCTGCTCGGCACGTTCGGGATCGACCCCATCCGCTGGCACGCCGACACGCTCGCGAGCCACGTCGCGATCGCCTCGATGGTCAACTTCCGCTGGACCGGCTACAACGCGCTGATCTTCCTGGCCGCGATGCAGGCCGTCCCGCGCGAGCTCTACGAGGCCGCGATCATCGACGGCGCCGGCCGGTTCCGTCAGTTCTTCTCCGTGACCGTCCCGCAGATCCGCGCCACGATCATCTTCGTCATCATCACCTCGACCATCGGCGGCCTGCAGATCTTCGACGAGGTCCGTGCGTTCGACGCCCAGGGCCTCGGCGGCGCCGACCGGCAGTGGATGACGACGGTGCTCTACCTCTACGACGTCGCGTGGGGCAACCAGAAGAACTTCGGCCGTGCGGCCGCGATCGCCTGGATCCTGTTCATCGTCATCCTGCTCATCGGCCTGGTGAACTTCGCGATCACGCGGAGCATCTCGACGTCGGGCCCCAGCAAGAAGGTCCCCCGCGGCGTCCAGCGCGCCCGACGCAAGGCCGCCGCCGCGGCCGTCCGCGCGCAGAACGCCTCCGGCCGACCCAGCGGTGCCCCCGCCCGCAGCAGCAGCGCGCCCACGGGCGCTCCGAACGAACGGAACAAGCGATGAGCTCGATCCCCGTCGTCGCGCAGACCGCCGGCGCCGGCGCCGCTCGTGCCGCGGCCCGCCGCCCCAACCGTCGCCCCGTCCGCAAGGGCACGGGCGGCTACACCCGCCGCCCGGGCTGGATCACCTACACGGTCCTCGGCCTCGTGCTGCTGGTCTCGGTCTTCCCGCTGTACTTCACGCTCATCCTGGGCTCCTCGACCCCCGAGGAGATCTCCAAGAGCGCGCTGCCGCAGCTGCTGCCGGACATGAGCCTGTTCACCCAGTTCGCCGAGGTGGTCGGCTCGAGCGCGATCAACTTCTGGAAGGCGTTCACGAACTCGGTCATCATCGCGGTCATCACCTCGCTGTCCGTGGTGCTGTTCTCGACGCTCGCGGGCTACTCGTTCGCCAAGCTGCGCTTCCGCGGCCGGGGTCCCCTGCTCGTCTTCGTCATCGCGACCATGGCCGTGCCGACCCAGCTCGGCGTGATCCCCATGTTCATCCTCATGTCGGACCTGGGCTGGATCGGCAAGCTGCAGGCCGTGATCGTGCCCGCGCTCGTCACGGCGTTCGGCGTGTTCTGGATGACCCAGTACCTGTCGGAGTCGCTGCCGTACGAGCTCATCGAGGCCGCCCGCGTCGACGGAGCGTCGATGTTCCGGACCTTCTGGTCGATCGCGCTGCCCGCGGCGCGGCCCGCCGCCGCGATGCTCGGGCTGTTCACGTTCGTCCAGCAGTGGACGAACTTCTTCTGGCCGTCCATCGTGTTGAACCAGGAGAACCCGACGTTGCCGCTCGTGGTGCGCTCTCTCCAGGCGAACTACTTCGTGGACTACTCGCTCGTCATGGCAGGGGTGTTCCTCGTGACCCTGCCGCTGATCGTGCTGTTCATCTTCACCGGTCGCCAGCTGGTCGCCGGCATCATGCAAGGAGCTGTCAAGGGATGACCGAGATCATCACACCCCGCACCCTGGGCACCACGGGGCGCGTCGAGTTCCCCGAGGGATTCCTCTGGGGCGCCGCCACCGCCGCGTTCCAGATCGAGGGGGCCGCGCACACCGACGGCCGCGAGGACTCCGTCTGGGACACGTTCTGCCGGATCCCGGGCGCCGTCCTGGGCGGCGACGACGGCGAGGTCGCGTGCGACCACTACCACCGCTACCGCGAGGACGTCGCGCTCCTGGCCGACCTGAACCTGGACACGTACCGGTTCTCGTCCTCGTGGGCGCGCGTGCAGCCCGGCGGCGGAGCGGTCAACCAGAAGGGGCTCGACTTCTACTCGCGCCTCGTCGACGAGCTCCTCACCAAGGACCTCCTGCCGTGGATCACGCTGTACCACTGGGACCTCCCGCAGGCGATCGAGGACCAGGGCGGGTGGACCAACCGCGACACGGCCTACCGGTTCGCCGACTACGCCGTGACGATGCACGAGGCCCTCGGCGACCGGGTCGGGGTCTGGACGACCCTCAACGAGCCCTGGTGCTCGGCGTTCCTCGGGTACACGGGCGGCATCCACGCGCCCGGGCGCCAGAGCCGACCCGACGGCCTCGCCGCAGCGCACCACCTGCTGCTCGGCCACGGCCTCGCGGTCCAGGCGCTGCGTGAGCGGGCCCCCGAGGCGAACCTCGGGATCACGCTCAACTTCACGGTCGCCGACCCGGTCGACCCCGACGACGCGGGCGACGTCGACGCGGCCCGCCGCATCGACGGTCAGTTCAACCGCATCTTCCTGGACCCCGTCATCAAGGGCGAGTACCCGGCCGACGTCCTCGCGGACGTCGAGCAGTACGGCTTCGCGGACCACATCCAGGACGGCGACCTGGCGATCATCTCGTCGCCCATCGACGCGCTCGGGGTGAACTACTACCACGGTGAGCTCGTCTCCTCGCGTCCCGCGAGCACCGAGCTCGTGGGCGACGCCCCGGTCGCGCGCAAGACGTCGAGCCCCTACCCGGCGGCCGACAGCGTGTTCAACCACCCGCGCGGGCTGCCCGTCACGGACCAGAACTGGGAGATCCAGCCCGAGGGCCTGACCCGCCTGCTCAACCGCCTGGAGGCGGACTACACGGGTCCCGCGGGCGTGCCGCTCTACATCACCGAGAACGGCTGCGCCTACGACGACGTCGTGGAGGCCGACGGGTCGGTCGACGACCAGAACCGCCTCGAGTTCTTCGACGCCCACCTGCGGGCCGTCAAGGACGCGATCGTCGACGGCGCCGACGTGCGCGGCTACTTCGCATGGTCGCTCCTGGACAACTTCGAGTGGTCGTGGGGCTACTCGAAGCGGTTCGGGGTCGTCCGGGTCGACTACGAGACCCAGGAGCGCACCGTCAAGGCCAGCGGTCGGTGGTTCGCCCAGGTGGCAGCCGACAACGCCGTCCCCGCGCGCTCCTAGCGCGTCGACGCCGATCGTGGCAGTTCTCTCATCGTGGCCTGGCAGGATACTGAGACCATGAGCACCTTGAGTTCCGCGCCGACCCTGGACGAGGTCGCCCAGACGGCCGGCGTGTCCCGCTCGACGGCGTCCCGTGCGATCAACGGCGGCCTGCGCGTCTCTCCCGAGGCGCAGGCCGCCGTCGACGCCGCGGTCCTCCAGCTCGGGTACACCCCGAACCGCGCGGCCCGCTCGCTCGTGACGCGCCGGACCGACTCGATCGCGCTCGTCGTGCCCGAGCCGGACGAGCGCATCCTCACGGACCCGTTCCTCTCGGGGACGCTCCGTGGCGTCAGCGCGGCTCTCGCCCCCACGGACCTTCAGCTCGTGCTGCTCATCGCGCGGCCCGACGAGCACGCCGGCCGGATCGTGCGCTACCTGCGCAGCGGGCACGTCGACGGCGCGATCATCACCTCGCACCACCGCGAGGACGACCTCGAGGGCGCCGTGCTCGCCTCACCGCTGCCCGCGGTGTTCGTCGGGCGCCCCTTCACCGCGATGGACGACCTGGTCTACGTCGACGTCGACAACGTCGAGGGCGGGCGCATCGCGACCCGGCGCCTTCTCGACGGCGGGTACCGCCGCATCGCGACGATCGCCGGACCGCAGGACATGACCGCCGCGGTGGACCGTCTCACCGGATGGCGAGCGGCCCTGGGCTCGGCGGGCCTGCCCGACGACGCGATCGCCTACGGGGACTTCGCCGCGGCAGGCGGGGCGGCGGCCATGGAGGAGCTCCTCGAGCGCCACCCCGACATCGACGCGGTATTCGCCGCGTCGGACCTCATGGCCGAGGGCGCGCTGCGCGTCCTGCGCGCCCAGGGCAGGTCCGTGCCGGGCGACGTCGCGGTGGTCGGGTTCGACAACCTGGGCGTCGCCGCGACCACGAGCCCCGCGCTGACCACGGTCCAGAACCCCGTGGTGGAGATGGTCAAGGCCGCGACCGGCATGCTGCTCGACCTCATCGCGGGCCAGCCCGTGAAGGAGTCGGCCCGCATCTTCTCCCCCGAGCTCATCCGCGGGGCGTCGGACTGATCGCGGGTTCCCGCCGGCGCTCCGCGAGATGCGGCCAACGGGGGTCTTCTCAGCGATTCGACCCCCGTTGGCCGCATCTCGGCGTCAGAGCGCCCCGACCTCCGCGGTGACGCGAGCGGTCGGGCGCCACTCGTCAGCAGGGGTCGGCGAGCATCACCGACCCCTTGGACCGCAGCATCAGTCGACGTCCCACTGGTCGGCGCGCTCGTCCCCCAGGTCCGCGCCCACGCCACGGGCCGCGACCTCGGCGACCACGGCAGCGACGATCACCTCGACGAGCAACGCACCAGCGACGGCGAAGAACGCGGCGTCCGTGGCGCCGTCGGGCTCGAGGACCGTCACCACGACCGCGACCGCGGCGACGACCACCCCGCCCGGGACCACGACCCGGAGCGCCGCCCGGTGCCCCGCGATCCACCCCGCGTCGCTGCGCTGCGTCGCGGGCGTCCTGATCCCGATCAGACCGTTGCGCGTCATGCGGTCGGTGGCCCCGAGCCAGGTGAGCCACACGACGAGCAGAGCGACCGCGACGAGGATCCAGACTGCGAGCACGAGGGCCTCTTCCTAGAGGGGGTCGACGCGGACGTCGTGGTGCGAGGGGACGAACAGCTCCTCGATCGGCGCGCCGAGGAGAGCGGACAGGCGGAACGCGAGCGGGAGGCTGGGGTCGAACCGGCCACGCTCGATCGAGATGACGGTCTGGCGCGAGACCCCGAGCCGCTCGGCGAGCTCGGCCTGCGTCAGCCCGAGAGCCGCACGGCGGGCGCGCACGTGGTTCTCCATCAGGCCGCGACCAGCCGCGTCCTGTGCTCACGGGAGCGCGGCGCGACGCCGAGCGCCGCACCCGGCACGACGTCCACGACGGCGTGCGCGGCGACGGTCCGGACGGTTCGGCGCGGCATGTGTTCAGAGTAAAGAACACTTGACATGGGGACAAGGGCGAGTGTCGCACGGGGCCTGACGCTCCGTCTTGTGAAAGTTCTCACAAGACGGCTCGGCGAGTCGCGCGTCACACCCGCGTACCGTCGAGGAACGTCGCGTCGACGCCGACCCGAGCATGCCCGGGAGGGCTCCACGACGCCCATCCACGGACGGAAGGACCTGTCATGACCTCCCTCGCGAGCTCTCCCCCGGGTCCAGCCGGCCGACCGACCGCGTCACCGACCGCCGGACGTGGGAGCGGCTCGCGCCCGAGCCGCGCGCTCGCGCCGCTCGCGGTCGCGGGCATGACCTCGCTCTCGACCGTCGACTGGCCGGGGCACCTCGTCGCGACCGTGTTCCTGCAGGGCTGCCCCTGGCGCTGCACCTACTGCCACTCGAGGGACCTCGCCCCGACCACCCCCGCGGACACCGAGGGACCCATCGCATGGCCCGACGTCGTCACGTTCCTCGAGCGGCAGCGTGACCGTCTCGACGGGGTCGTGTTCTCGGGCGGCGAGCCCACGCTCCAGGCCGCGCTCCCCGCAGCGATCGCCGACGTGCGGGAGCTGGGGCTCGCCGTCGGGCTGCACACCGCAGGCCCCTGGCCCGTGCGGCTCGAGCACGTCCTGCCGCTCGTCGACTGGGTGGGCCTCGACATCAAGCACCTGCCCGAGGACTACGAGCTCGTCACGGGCGCGCGCCCCTCGGGCGACGCCGCGTACAGGTCGCTCGCGGTGCTCCAGCGCTCGGGGGTCGAGTACGAAGTCCGCACGACCGTCGACCCGACCGTCCACTCGCGCGGGGACGTCCTCGAGCTCTGCGGGCGGCTCGCCGCCCTGGGCGTGCGCGGGCACGTGCTCCAGGAGGCGCACCCGCTCGGGACCGACGCCGCGTACGCCGCGGCGCTGGCCGGCATGCGGCTGTCCGACGTGCTCCACGACGACGACCTGCCGCAGCTCGAACGCCGCACGTAGCCCGCGTCCGTGCTCGTCCTCGAGCGGAACGGTCCCGCTCAGCGCCCCCGCGGCCCGAGGTGCTTGCGCGGGGAGAACGTCACCACGAAGTTCGGCCAGTGGCCGTCCTCGTCGATGATCTCCTCGTAGGTGATCGAGATGATGTCCTCGGCCTTCAGTCCCATCGCCCGTACCTCGGCCGCCACGCGCTCGAACAGGGCGGCGACGTCGTCCCGTCCCTCCCCGTCCGGCAGGCCGAGCCCGAAATGACGCGCCGGGTACCCGTGGGTGTCGATGCGCGTGCGTGCGGTCCTGTTCCACCGCTTGGAGGCGCGGCGTGCGAGAGGGTCCATGCGGGGCACCCTACCGACACCTCCCCGTGCCGAGCCCGAGGTTTCTCCGGCGACCAGCGGCGGTCGCGGGACGCACCTCGGGCTCGGCGGTCCCGGGCAGGCCGCTCAGCGCGTCACGTGCCCGAACCGGTGCATCGTCCGGCTGATCGCCTGCTCGCGCAGGACCGTGAGCAGCTCGCGCCGACCGCTCGCGAGCACCGGGTGGTCGAGCACCGTCACGTCGCCCACGTGGCCGGCCGCAGCCTCGCGCAGGCCCGGCGCCGAGCCCACCACACGCACGCGGCCCGTGACCTCGCCCCGCGCGACCGCCGCGGCGAAGTCCTCGTCGCTCACGGGCGACGCACCGTCAGCGCGGCTCACCACGACCGGCACCCCGGCCGTACGTGCCGCGGACAGCACGCGCTCGACCTCGACCGGCGCAGCCCCCGTGCCGACCCGGACCGTGAGCACGTCGATCGGCCGGTACCGGAACACGTTGGACTCGACGTGCAGCCCTGACGGGTCGTGCTCGACCGCGAGCTCGTGCGCCCACCAGCGGGCGTCGTCGGCCTGCGCCCACGCGAGCCACGCCTCGGGCGAGGCCTCGCGCGCGGGGACGGGGCCGCCGTCGGGCGCCCCGCTCCCGGAGCCCGCGGCGACCGCGTCGCTCCACGTGCCCAGCTCGGCCACGTAGTTGGGCCCACCGGCCTTGGCGCCCGGCCCCACGGCCGAGCGCTTCCAGCCGCCGAACGACTGGCGCTGCACGATGGCCCCCGTGATGACCCGGTTGACGTAGGCGTTGCCGACCTGGACGCGGTCGAGCCAGGTGTCGACCTCGGCGTCGTCGAGGCTGTGGATGCCGCCCGTGAGGCCGAACGAGACCGCGTTCTGCAGCTCGATCGCCTCGTCGAGCGTCGCGGCCGTCATGATGCCCAGCACGGGGCCGAACACCTCGGTGAGGTGGAAGAACGAGCCCGGCGCGACGCCCGAGCGCAGGCCCGGGGTCCACAGACGTCCGTCCTCGTCGAGCCGGCGCGGCGCGACGAGCCACTGCTCGCCCGGTTCGAGCGTCGTCAGGGCGCGCAGCAGCTTGCCCTCGGCGACCTCGGTGAGAGGCCCCATGGTCGTCGAGACGGCGGTCGCCGGTCCCACCGCGAGGGAGCGGACCGCGTCCACGAGCTGCACCGAGAACCGGCGACCGGTCTCGGTGCGCAGGTCGCCGACCGAGCCCACGAGGATCACGAGCGAGGCCGCCGAGCACTTCTGCCCCGCGTGACCGAACGCCGAGCGCACGACGTCGGCCGCCGCGAGGTCCAGGTCGGCCGACGGGGTCACGACGATCGCGTTCTTGCCCGACGTCTCGGCGAGCACGTCCAGGTCGGGGCGCCACGACGCGAACATCTGCGCCGTCTCGATCGCCCCCGTGAGGATCACGCGGGCCACGCCCTCGTGCGTCACGAGATGGCGCCCCAGGTCGCCGTCGGGCACGCGTGAGAGCTGCACGACGTCGCGCACAGCCTCGGCCGTCAGGCTGCTGCCCGCGGGCGCGCTCGCCACGGCGTCCGCGAGCCCCGCGTGGATCGCGTCGACCGCGACCTCGAGGCAGCGCGGCGTCGCGGGGGCGGGCTTGGCGACCACGGCCGAGCCGGCCGCGAGCGCCGCGACGATCCCGCCCACGGGGATCGCGACGGGGAAGTTCCACGGCGGGGTCACGAGCGTCACGCCGTCGGGCGTGAACGTCGCACCGGGCACCTGGTCGAGCGCCTCGGCCGACCGCGCGTAGTAGCTCGCGAAGTCGACGGCCTCGCTGACCTCGGGGTCCGCCTCGGCGACGGTCTTGCCGGGCTCGTGCACCATCGCGGTCACGAGGGCGGTGCGCGCCTCCTCGAGGCGCGCGGCCACGGCCCGCAGCGCGCGGGCGCGGTCCGCGGGGACCACCTGCGCCCAGGCCACGGCGGCCTTCCCCGCACGCGCGACGACGTCGTCCACCTCGTCCGCGCTGGTCACCTCGGGCGACTGCGCGGGCACGTACCCGGAGTCGGGCCCGACGACCCGCGCGGCCCAGGCGCGGTTCGCCGCGACGGCCGGGTCGGTGTCGGAGGCGTTGCGGAACCCGGTCGCGACGGCGTCGCCGGGCGTCGACGCACCGAGCGGCCCGACGGCGTCGCGCGCCTGACGACGCGGCGTCACGTCTGCGTCGGAGTACCGGGTGCCGAGCTCGACCGAGGCGCGGTACGCCGCCTCCTGGCGGTCCATCGCCGACTGTGCGGTCCGGTCGGCGGGCGCGAACATGGCGTGCAGGAAGTTCTGCTCGGCCGCGTTCTCCTCGAGGCGGCGCACGAGGTAGGAGATCGCGACGTCGAAGTCCTCGCGCGCGACGACCGGGGTGTAGAGGACGACGCGGCCGCCGTCCCGGGCGACCTCGTCCCGCACGGCCCGCGCCTCGCCCGGCGCCATGCCCTGGAGCATCTCGATGTCGAGCGCGTGGCTGACCCCGCGGGCGCGCGCGACGAGGATCGCGAGCGCGACGTGGAACAGGTTGTGGCTCGCGACGCCGATCCGCACGGCGTCGGTGCGCGGGGCGCGCAGCGCGTGGTCGACGAGGCGCACGTAGTTGGCGTCGACGTCGGGCTTGGTCGGGTAGGGCGCCTGCTCCCAGCCGTGGAGCTCGGCCTCGACCTTCTCCATCGCGAGGTTCGCGCCCTTGACGAGGCGCACCTTGACGGGGGCTCCGCCCGCCGCGACACGCTCGGTCGCGAACGCGGTGAGGCCGTCGAGCGCACCCAGCGCGTCGGGCAGGTACGCCTGGAGCACGATCCCGGCCTCCAGTCCGCGGAACTCCTCGCGCCCGAGGATCGTCTGGAAGACCTCGGTCGTCAGGGCCAGGTCGCGGTACTCCTCCATGTCGAGGTTGAGGAACACCCCGTGGTCGCGCGCTGCGCGGAACAACGGCAGGAGCCGCTCGACGACGCGGTCGCGCGAGCCCTCGAGGTCCCACGTGACGAGCTGGGACGCGACCGAGGACACCTTGACCGACACGTAGTCGACGTCGGGACGCTCGACCAGCGCGATGGTGCGGGCGAGGCGGGCCTGGGCCTCGTCCTCGCCGAGCACGGCCTCCCCGAGGAGGTTGACGTTGAGCGCGTAGCCCTCGGCGCGCGTGCGCGCGAGGTGCTTGCCGAGCCCCGGCCCGGCGTCGGCCACGAGGTGGCCCACGAGCTGGCGCAGGCGGACCCGCGCGGCGGGCACGACGACCTTGGGCAGCAGGGGTGCCATGCGCGCACCGAGCCGCAGGAGCGCGGTGTCGACGGGGCCGAGGAACCCCTTGGCCCCGCCCGCGAGCTCACCCAGCAGGCCCAGCTCGCGCGCGGCGACCTGGACGTCCTGGGGGCGCGCCACGTTGTCGACGAAGCGCACCGCGAGCTCGAGACCCGCGGGGTCGGACACCAGGGCACCGAGGCGCTCGGCGGTCCTGCGCTCGCCCGCCCCCTCGGAGGCCGCGTCCGCCGCGGCGATCCAGCTGCGGGCCAGGCGCGCGGCGTCGTCGGTGAGGGCGTCGATCGGGGTGTCGGTCGAGGTGCTGGACGTGTCGTCGACCCTGTCGGTCGGGTGCAGGGGCGCGGAGGTGCCGGCTCGTGACCGGTCCCCCGCGCGCGCTGCCCCCGCAGGGGCAGGCGATGCTTCGTTGCTCATCCTCCTAGCGTGCCTCCGATGCTGACGCTTCGTCTTGTACGATCCGGGCTGTCATGGCAGCACTTCCGGACAAGTCCACCCCACCCCGCACCTGGCCCGAGGGCGAGGCGCTCCTGGCTGCCCTGAGCCCCGCGATGGTCGACCTCATGGACGAGCTCTCGTCGACCATGTTCTGCGCCAAGGACGTCACGGGCCGCTACGTGCTGGTCAACCGGGTCTTCGTGGCCCGCACCAACGAACGCTCGCGCCGCGCGGTCGTGGGCAGGCGCGCCACGGACCTGTTCGTCCCGCAGCTCGCCGAGCGCTACGACCAGCAGGACGCCGAGGTGCTGCGCACGGGGCGCCCGCTGCGCAACGAGCTCGAGCTCATCCGCCGCCTGGGCGGCACGCCCGGCTGGTTCCTCACGTCCAAGCTCTCGGTGCACGACGGCGCAGGTCGCCTCGTCGGGTTGGTGTCGGTCTCGCAGGACCTGCGCGAGGACGACGCCGACGACACCTCGATGGACTCGATGGCACGGCTCGTCGCCGGGATCGAGGAGCGCCTCGGCCAGTCGCTCACGGTCGCCGATCTCGCGACCCTCGCGGGATGCACGCCCGCGGTGCTCGACCGGCGCGTGCGCCGCGTGTTCTCGCTCAGCCCTCGACAGCTCGTGCTCCGTGCCCGGGTCGACCGCGCGGCCGAGATGCTCGCGCACTCGGACTCTCCCATCGCCGAGATCGCGGTCGTCACGGGCTTCTACGACCAGCCCGCGTTCACCCGGACCTTCGCGCGGCTGACGGGCGAGACGCCGTCGTCGTTCCGGCGGCGGGCGCGGCGGTGAGCGCGTCGGCGTGACGCGTCTCGCCGAGCCGCCTAGCCTCGGGGCGACGAGGATCGAGGGGATCCCCGACGACGAGGAGGCCTGTGCCCGTGCGCCACGACGACCGCCACCCCCGACGCGCGGCCGGCGCTCTCGTGCTCGGCGCCGCGGTGCTCCCCCTCCTGGCGGCGTGCGGGGTGGGCGACGACGTGGTGATCTGCCCGGCCATCATGCAGGCATCGACGCTCGAGGTGCGGCTCGCCGACTCGTGGCCCGACCGGGAGGCCTTCGACGTCGCGGTCGACTGCCCGCCGGGAGCCGGGAGCTGCGGCCTGATCCGTGCCGGCTCGGTGCAGCTCGTGCCGGAGGCCGACGCACCACCGCCCGTCGATCTGACCGCACCGACCGACGGGGAGCCGGCCACGCCGGTCCGGCCCACGCCGACCACGCCCACGCCCACGCCCACGCCCACAGTCACCGGACCGGTCTGGATCGGCTCCGTGTTCTCGCCACCGTCGGAGGTCGTCGTGACGGTCGTGCGCTCGTCGACGGGCGACGTCGCGCTCGACCGCGTCGTCGAGCTGGACTGGCAGGCTGAGAGCCCCGACGATCGTGACTGCCCGGGCCCGCAGCAGGCGACCGTCGTCCTGGACGCCGGGTGAGTGGTCTCCACGACCGCACGGCTCGTCACGACCGGTCTCCCGGTCGCGCACCTGCTCCGGCCGTGCCAAGACTGGGACCCATGACCTCGATCCCCACCGCCGCCCTTCCCGGCGGCGACATCCCCCTGCTCGGCCTCGGCACCTGGCAGTCCGAGGGCGACGACTGCTACCGCGCGGTCCGCCACGCGCTCGACGTCGGGTACCGGCACATCGACACCGCGACCATGTACGGCAACGAGGAGCAGGTCGGCCGTGCCCTTGCCGCGTCGGGCGTCCCCCGCCAGGACGTGTTCCTCACGACCAAGCTGCGTCCCGCCGACGTCGGGCGCGAGCACGAGACCCTCGCCCAGTCGCTGCGCCTGCTCGGCACGGACTACCTGGACCTGTGGCTCATCCACTGGCCGCCGTCCGGAGACGCCTCGCCCTGGGTGTGGGCCGAGCTGCTCGCGGCGCGGAACGTGGGCCTCGTGCGATCGGTCGGGGTGTCCAACTACTCGGTGGACCAGCTCGACATCCTGTCCGAGCAGACGGGCGAGACCCCCGCGGTCAACCAGATCCCCTGGGGGCCCGACGACTACGACCCGCAGGTGGTCGAGCAGCACGCCAAGCGCGGCGTGGTCCTCGAGGGGTACAGCCCGTTCAAGCGCACGAACCTCGACTCGCCCGCCCTGCAGGCGGTCGCCCGGGCGCACGGCGTGAGCACCGCGCAGGTCGTCGTGCGCTGGCACCTCGACCACGGGTTCGTCGTGATCCCCAAGTCCGTGACCCCGGCCCGGATCGAGGCGAACTTCGACGTCACGTGCTTCTCCCTGACCCCCGACGAGCTCGCGAGCATCGACGCGCTCGGGTGACGGCGCACGGCCAGGTCCGGGAGCCGACGTGAATCGGGCCCCGACCTGGCGGTACGTTGGTCGGACACGGTCCCTCACCACGGGACCGCGAGGAATCCCTCATCACCCGGAGGAAGAGTGACGACGACGTCAACGCCGCCCACGAGCGGCGCCACCCAGCCTGCATCCACCCCAGAGAAGGCCTCGGCCCTCGCGACGGCCCACAGCCAGCTCGCGAACGCGGTGGAGATCCTCGGCTACGACCCGGGCCTGCACGAGATGCTCGCGACCCCGCGCCGCGAGGTCAACGTCTCGGTCCCGCTCCGACGCGACAGCGGGGACATCGTGCTGTTCCGCGGCTACCGCGTCCAGCACAACGTCTCGCGCGGCCCCGGCAAGGGCGGGCTGCGCTACCACCCGAGCGTCGACATCGACGAGGTGCGCGCGCTCGCGATGTGGATGACCTGGAAGTGCGCCGTCGTCGACCTGCCGTACGGCGGGGCCAAGGGCGGCGTGTCGATCGACCCGCGCGAGTACTCGCAGGCCGAGCTCGAGCGCGTGACCCGGCGCTACACGAGCGAGATCATGCCCGTGATCGGCCCCGAGCGGGACATCATGGCACCGGACATGGGCACCAACGAGCAGACCATGGCGTGGGTCATGGACACCTACTCGGTCAACCGGGGCTACACGATCCCGGGCGTCGTGACGGGCAAGCCCATCCCCGTGGGCGGTTCGCTCGGGCGCACCACGGCCACGTCGCAGGGCGTCGTCCACACGACCCGGGCAGCCCTCGCGGAGGCGGGCCTCGAGCTCTCGGACGCGTCGGTCGCCGTCCAGGGCTTCGGCAAGGTGGGCTCGCACGCCGCCGCGATCCTCGCGGGCCACGGCGCCCGGGTCGTCGCGGTGAGCGACCAGTACGGCGGCATCCACGACCCCGACGGGCTCGACGTCGCCGCCCTGTTCCGGCACGTCGCCGAGACCGGGACGGTGGTCGGCTTCGAGGACGCCGACCCGATCGACAACCACGCACTGCTCGCGCTGCCCGTCGACGTGCTCATCCCGGCCGCGGTCGAGGGCGTGCTCGACGACGTGACCGCGCACACCGTCAAGGCGCGCTGGGTCGTCGAGGGCGCGAACGGACCGACGACCGCCGCGGGCGACAGGATCCTGGCCAAGAACGGCGTGACCGTGGTGCCGGACATCCTCGCGAACGCGGGCGGCGTCGTCGTGTCCTACTTCGAGTGGGTCCAGGCGAACCAGGCCTACTGGTGGACCGAGCAGGAGATCGGCGAGAAGCTCGAGCACCGCATGCACGTGGCCTACCAGGGGGTCTCGTCGTTGGCCCGTCGCGAAGAGATGAGCCTGCGCGACGCGGCGCTCGTCATCGGCATCCAGCGGACCGCCGAGGCGCACCAGATCCGAGGGCTCTACCCGTAGGGTCCTGGCTCGACGCCCGGCAGGGGCGGTCCTCGCACGGCGAGGGCCGCCCCTCGCGCGTCGGGGCGCGGGCTGGCGGCGGGCAGCGGTCGGCACCATGCCCGACGGCGGCGCGTCAGCCCAGACGCGCGCGCAGCGTGGTCACGACGGGGGCCAGGAGCGCGACGCCCGCGGCGAGGCCGGCCGCGACCGCGACCGTGGTGTCGACCAGCGGGCCGTCCGCCCGCCCGACGGCGATCCAGCCGAGCCCCCAGGCCATGGCCAGCCCGATCCCGACCGCGACCACGGGCCGCCCCGCCGCGAAGACCGCGTAGGCGACGGCCAGGACCGCACCGGCCAGGACGACGAGCACGCCCCAGGCGGTCGCACCGAGGCCCAGGTCCACGCCTGCGTCGGCGAGCGTCGCAGCGACGTTCGCGAGCGTGGCCACGCTGGCCCAGCCCAGGTAGAGGCCGACGGTGCCGTCCAGGACGACAGCCTGCAGGGCGTTCGTGGGAGGGGTCCGGACGAGCCGCACGAGGATCACGGCGAGCACCGCGACGAGGACACCGATCACCAGGACGCTGAGCGGCAGGACCCCCGTCTGGACGACGCCGATCCACGCGGCGTTGAGCAGCATCGAGGCCAGGACCCACCAGGACACGGCGCGCAGCCGGGTGTCGGCGGCGTGGCGCGGGAGCGCCTGGTGGACCGCGAAGACCGCGAGCCCGAGGTAGATCAAGGACCAGATCGAGAACGCCGGGCCGTCGGGGGCGACCACGGTCGCGTCGGCCGCCAGGGCTCCCCCGGCGGCGTCCTGGATCGCCTGGCCCCCGAACGCGCCGGACCCGAAGGCGGCCCCCACGATCGCGACCACGGCCCCGACGAGGACCGTGACCTGACGGACCCGGTCGGAGGTCGTGGTGACCTCGACCGGCTGGGACGTGGCGGTGTGTCGGTCGGTGCTCATGCCTCCCAGCATGCCAACGCTCAGCAGGCTGAGCATCTGGGGCGCACCCGGCTGGCGCCGGGGTTCTCCGACCGGTTACGCTCCGGCGCCAGCAGATCGCCGCGTCGCGGCCCGCCGTCGGAGAACCAGATGAACAGCATGCTGCGAGCGGCCCTCGGCGCCCTCGTCCGCCTCCTTGCCCCCGGGGCCGAGGCCTCGGGAGGACCGACGACGGAATCGGCAGGGCTTACGGCGGATCCGGCACCGACGACCGACCGGACCTTCGTCGAGCAGCAGTACGTCTCACCGATGTGGGAGCACGGCCACGTGCCGATGTCGCTCGATCTGTTCGGGGCGTTCGGCCGCGTCCTCGACGCCCGGGAAGAGGCGCCGGGTGCGGAGCAGCCGTCGTAGATCCTCGACAGCTGCTCCGCGCTCGGCGGACGGGCGGACGGCTCAGGACAGCGGCTGCCGCCCCGCCCACTCGATCAGCGTGGTCCGAGGCCCCGTGAAGAACGGCGTCTCCTCACGCACGTGGCGGCGCGCCTCGGTGGCCCGCAGCTCGCGCATGAGGTCGACGATGCGGTGCAGCTCTGCGGCCTCGAAGGCCAGGAGCCACTCGTAGTCGCCGAGCGCGAACGACGCGACCGTGTTGGCGCGCACGTCCGGGTAGTCGCGCGCCGCGAGGCCGTGGTCGCGCAGCATGGTGCGGCGCTCGGCGTCGGGCAGCAGGTACCAGTCGTACGAGCGCACGAACGGGTACACGCACAGGTACGCCCCGGGCTCCTCGTTCATGAGGAACGCCGGGACGTGGCCCCGGTTGAACTCGGCCGGGCGGTGCAGCGCGGCGTTCGACCAGACGGGCTCGAGGTGACGGCCGAGGTCGCTGGCGCGCAGGCGCTGGTAGGCACCCTGGACCGACTCGATGCTCGGGCCGTGCCACCACACCATGAGGTCGGCGTCGGAGCGCAGGCCGCCCACGTCGTACCAGCCGCGGACCACGAGGTCGCCGTCGACGGCCGACGGGTCGTCGCCGCCGCCCACCGCGGCGAGCGCGGCCTCGACCATCTCGGTGCGCTCGGCGGGGTCCGCCGGCAGCGACTCGGCCAGCGCGAAGACCGACCACATGGTGTAGCGGATCGCGTCGTTGATCTGCTCGTGGTCCACGGGGACGCGGTGCGCGTCGTTCATCGTCGTGCCTCTCTCGGTGCGGGAGCCCCGGTGACGTCGGCGTCCCGAGGGCGGGTCGTGGCGACCGGGGGCCGCCGTGTGGTCGGGGTCAGCGGTGCAGGTCGGTGCTGCACAGCGCAGGGATGCCGCTGGGCTCGCCGTCGCGTCGCAGACAGCAGTCCGGTGCGCACACCGAACGGAACGGGCCGAGCTCACCGACGACCGCCTCGGTGAACTTCTCGTCGCGCGCGATGGCCGCGCGCTCGAGGATCAGGTCCACCAGGCCGGCCACGAACGGGGCGCGGGTCCCCACGGTCCCTGCCCGCACCGCGGTGATCCCGAGGCGCGACGCGGTCTCCATGGCCTCGGTGTCGAGGTCGTACGCGACCTCCATGTGGTCCGACACGAAGCCGATGGGCGAGAGCACGACGTTCGTGACGTCGTCGGCCGCGAGCGACTCGAGGTGGTCGTTGACGTCCGGCTCGAGCCACGGCTGCGCGGGCGGGCCCGAGCGCGAGCAGAACGTCAGGTTCCACTCGACCTCGTGGCCGAGACGTGCCGAGACCTCCTCGGCGACGACGCGGGCCAGGTCGAGGTGCTGGCGCGAGTAGGTCGCGTGCGAGATGCGCGACGCGGCCTCCATGGTCAGCGGGATGGAGTGCGTGACGAACACGAGGCGCGCCTCGGCGACGTCGCCCCCCTTAGCCGCGAGCGCCTCGTAGCCCTCGAGCACGGCGTCGATGTTGGCCTGCGCGAACCCGGGGTGGTTGAAGTACGAGCGCACCTTGTCGAACTGGATGCCGGTCGAGCCGTCGGGGCCGAGCTCACCGCGGGCGTCGAGCGTGAGCGCGAGGTCCTCGCGGTACTGACGGCACCCGGAGTAGGACGAGAAGGCCGAGGTCACGAGGGCCACGACGCGCTGGGCGCCCGCACCGGCGAGCTGCTCGACGGCGTCGCGCGTGTACGGCTCCCAGTTGCGGTTGCCCCACACGACGGGCAGGTCGATCCCGCGCGAGGCGAGCTCTTCCTCGAGCGCGGCCTTGAGGGCCAGGTTCTGCTCGTTGATGGGGCTCTTGCCGCCGAACCCGTAGTAGTGCTCGCCGACCTCCTCGAGGCGCGAGTCGGGGATCCCCTTGCCGACCGTGACGTTGCGCAGGAACGGCACGACGTCCTCGGGCTTGTTGGGCCCTCCGAACGAGTACAGGAGGAGGGCGTCGTAGGGGCGGACTTCTGCGGCAGCGGCAGGAGCGGTGCTGGTCCGTGCACCGGGTCCGGCGGCCGTCGTCTGGGGCGAGAACGAGGGCATGTCGCCATCATGTCAGGCGTTCCTGGAGGTTCTTCGCCGGAGCCGGACGACCCCGACGTGACATTGACGGGACAGATCGTCAGAACAGCTGCGGGCGGTCGGCGAGGCCGCGGCCCGCGGTGCGGGAGCGGTTGCGCGGGCGCCGGGCGGGCCTGCGCCCGGGGCGGGCCTGCGCCCGGGGCGGGAACCGCGCCTCAGACCGTGCCGAGACTGTCGCGGAACCGACGCGGGCCCCCGGGATAATCCGCGAGATACGGCGGACGGGGGTCGGAAGGCATCCTCCGACCCCCGTTCACCGCATCTCGCGAACGACCGACCGTGCGCCAGCTCGGCTGTGCGACCGGGCGAGCGCACGGCGGTCGGCGCACCAGGTGACCCACCCGGCGCACCGGCGCACTCCGTGCCTCCCGGCTACCCCTTGACCGCTCCCCCGAGCCCCGCACCCTGGAGGAACGTGCGCTGGAACACGAGGAACAGCAGCACGGGGATGATGGTCGAGATCGCGAGCGCCGCGAGGAACACGCCCTTGTCGGTCGTGGCCGCGATCGCGGGCAGGCGCACCGACAGCGGCTGGATCAGCGGGTCCTTGAGGACCAGGAGCGGCCAGAGGAAGTCCTTCCAGCTCGCGATGATCGCGAACACCGAGACCACGCCCAGGATGGGCTTGGACATGGGCAGCACGATCGACCAGAACAACCGGTAGGGCCCCGCGCCGTCGACCCGCGCGGCCTCGAAGACCTCGCGCGGCAGGTTGTCGAAGAAGCGCTGCACGAGCAGCACGTTGAACGCGCTCGCGCCCGCCGGCAGCCACACGGCCCAGAAGCTGTTGATGAGGGAGGTGCCCAGCAGGGGTGGGTTCAGGATCGTCAGGTACAGCGGGACGAGCAGCACCACGGCCGGGATGAACATGGTCGACAGCACCGCTGCCTGGATCGCCTTGCCGTAGCGCGGGCGCAGGACCGACAGCGCGTAGCCGGCGGTCGTCGCGACGACCATCTGCACGGCCCAGGAGCCGAGCGCGAGCCAGATCGTGTTGAAGAAGTACTTGCTGATCTGGACCTCGTTCCACGCCTTGTCGAGGTTGTCCCAGGCGATGCCGTTCGGGAAGATCGCCATGGGCGTGCGCAGGATGTCCTGGGTGGGCGTGATCGCGAACTTGGCGAGCAGCAGCATGGGCCCGAGCCCCGCGACGACGAGCAGCACGAGCAGCAGGACGTGCGTGCCGCCCATCCCGAAGCGCACCGAGGGGCGGCGCCAGTCCGCGGTCGACACCGCGCCGCGGTCGGCCACTGCGTCCAGCGCCCGACGACGGTTCTTGCGTTCGCGCGCCGCGTCGCCCTCGCGTCGGGTCAGCAGGGCCTTCTCGGCGAGCGCGGCCATCGAGCCGCCCGCCTGGGCCGAGACCTCCTCGGCCGGAGGGTACGTGCCGGGGCGCGCCGCGCCGTCGGGCAGGTCACCGGGCGTGGCCCCGCGCCCCGCGGGGGACGTGCCGCCCGAGGCGGCAGGACGGTCTGTGCGCGAGGTCGTCATGAGGTGCTCCAGGACCGGGTCAGGCGGAAGTACAGGGCGGAGAAGGCCGCGAGTGCGAGCGCGAGCATGAGCGACAGCGCGGTCGCGGCGCCGTAGTTGCCGCCCAGGCTGTTCGCGAACGCGTAGTTGTAGATGAGCAGCAGGATCGTGATGGTCGAGTTCGCGGGGCCGCCGCCCGTGAACAGGTACGGCTCGAGGAACACCTGCGCGGTCCCGATGATCTGCAGGATCAGGGTGATGAACAGGACGCCGCGCAGCTGGGGCATGGTCACGTGCCACACCTTGCGCCACACGCCCGCGCCGTCGACCTCGGCCGCGTCGTAGAGCTCGGGCGGGACGCTCGTGAGGGCCGCGAGGTAGATGATGATCGTGCCGCCCGCGCCGGCCCACGTGGCCGCGAGGACGAGAGAGGGCATCGCGGTCGACGCGTCCTGGAGCCACGGGTACGGCCCCAGGCCCACCCAGCCGAGGATCGTGTTGAACACGCCGTTGGGGCTGCCGTCGTAGAAGAACTTCCACAGCAGGACCGCCACGACGGGCGGGACCACGACCGGCAGGTAGGCCAGCGCCGAGTACAACCCCTTGTACCGCCGCACCTCGCTCATGAGCACCGCGGCCACGAGCGGGATCGGGTAGCCGAACAGGAGCGCGAGGAACGCGAAGTAGGCCGTGTTCTTGACCGCGGTCCACAGCAACGGGTCGGCCAGGACGTACCGGAAGTTGTCGAGCCCCACGAACTGGGTGTCGACGAGGTTGGTCTCCTGCACGCTCATGATGAGCGCGCGCACGATGGAGAACCACGAGAAGACCCCGAAGATCACGATCACGGGCAGCAGGAAGATCAGGTTGCTGAGCCCGCCGCCGCGCACCCAGGTCGCGGGCGACCGTCGTCGGGCGGGCTTGTCGGCAGGCGCTTCGTGGCGTCTGCGCGGTGGTGCACTGGTCGCGGTCACGAGGGGTCCTTCGGGTCAGGGAGAAGAGGAGGATTCCCGGTCGGTCGCAGGGGCGCCCACGACCGACCGGGAGCATGAGTGCCAGGATCCGGGCCACCCGCTCTCACGAGCTCCGGGCGAGCCCCGGGAGGGGATGCGGCAGACGTGCCCGGGCCGCCCGCTCTCACGAGCTCCGGGTGAGCCCGGGCGAGACAGGGTTGCCGGCCGGGAGGGGATGCGGGGGACGGGGCCGGGCCGTGGCGGGTCTGGCGGGAGGCCGAGGAACGAGGCCGGATGGAAGGCCCGGCCCCGTCCCCCGCGTCACCTCACCCAGCACGTCACCCCTGGTCGAGCAGAGCCTGTGCCTGCTTGTTCGCGTCCGCCAGCAGCTTGTCGATGTCAGCGTTCTGGTCGGTCAGCACGGCCTGGACGACGGGGTCGATGAGCGCGTAGATCTCCTGCGTCTTCTGCGACGGCTCACCGACGAGGGGCAGGTCGAACATGGTGTCGGTGTACCCGGTCATCTGGTTCAGCGGGACGTTGATGTAGTCCTTGATCCATTCCTGGTTCTCCAGGTACTGCTCCTTGCTGAACATGGGGAGCACGGGGGTGCCGACGGGCTGGTCGCTCGCGACGAGCGTCTGGGCGTCCTTGACGGCGGCGTCCTGGTCGACGAGCTTGTTGAGGTAGAAGAAGTCGATCCACTTGACGGCGGCGGCCTTCTTGTCGTCGGTGGCCTTGGCGGGCATCGCGGCGAGCGTGCCGCCCGTGAGGACGCCGGCGTCGTCGCCGTCGAGCGGGAGGGCGGTGAGGCCGTAGGTCGCGGGGTCGAGCCCGTTGGACTGGACCATCGAGGTGTAGACGTCGGAGCCCGACGTGTACATGCCGACCTGGCCTGCGGCGAAGGCCTCGTTCATGGTGCCCCAGTCGAGCAGGAAGTTGCTGCCCATGGAGTTGTCCTCCCAGCGCAGGGCTTGGAGGAACTCGAGGGCTTCCTTGGTGCCGTCGTTGTCGAGCGACTCGGTGGCCTTGCCGTCGTCGCCGACCTCCTGGACGCGTCCGCCGCGCGAGTAGGTGTTGACGGTGAGCTGCCAGCCGCCCGTGTTGTTCTGGGTCATCTGGGCGTAGCCGGCGACGCCGGGGTTGGCGTCGGCGATCTTCTTGGCGTACTCGCGGACCTGGTCCCAGGTGGTGGGCGGGGAGTCGGGGTCGAGGCCTGCGGACTCGAACAGGGCCCGGTTGTAGTGCAGGCCGACGCCGTAGACGTTCTTGGCGGGGATCGCGTAGACGTGGCCGTCGGGGCCGGTCCCTGCCTCGATGATCGCGGGGTTGAACTTGTCGGCGTACGGCAGGGTGCGGAACTGGGTGTCGAGGTCGGCGATCTGCTTGTTCTCGACGAGGGTCTTGGCGTCGGTGAACGGGATCTCGAACACGTCGGGCAGGGTGCCGCCGGCGAGCTGGGCGGCGAACGTGGTCGCCTTCCACTCGTACTCCTCGGGCACGACGTCGATGTCGGGGTTGGCGTCCTCGAACTGCTTGACCTGCTCGTTGAAGGCGTCGATGGCCTCGGGCTCGGAGCCGGGCAGCAGGGAGACGACCTTGAGGGTGGTCTTCCCGTCGGCGGACTCTCCGTCGCCCTCGCCCGAGCCGGAGCTCGAGCAGGCGGCGAGGGCGGTGGCGGTGAGGGCCCCCACGAGGGTGAGGGCGATCGCGCGGCGTGTGGACTTCATTGTCTCTGCTCCTTGTGCGGGCGGGTGTGCTGGGCGGTGCTGCCCAGCGCGGTTGCGGTGGTGGGTGCGGGTGGGTGGGCTGGTCAGGTCGGGGTGGTGCCGGTCGTGTGGCCGGGCGGGGTGCGCCGGAGCCACGCGGCCGTGTCGGTGGGCAGCTCTGCGCCGGCGGCGCCCTGCTCGAGGTCGGCGCTCGCCAGGAGCACGTCGTACCCTGCGGGCAGCGGGACGGCGGGGCCGAGGTTGACGAGGCACAGCACGTCGTCGCGCGTGAACGCGAGCACCTGGTCGCTCGTCGCCTCGCCGGGCAGGACGTCCGCCCAGGCGAAGTCGCCGCGGAACGCGGGGTCGCCGTGACGGAGCGCGAGGACGCGGCGGTAGAGGCTGAGCATCGACGTGTCGTCGTCGGCCTGTGCCTCGACGGACAGGTCGCCCCACCCGGCCGGCTGGGGCAGCCAGGGGTGAGCGCCGCCGTCGGGCCCGAACCCGTGGCTGCTCCCGCCGCGCGTCCACGGCAGGGGGACGCGGCAGCCGTCGCGGCCGGGGTCCACTCCCCCGGACCGGAAGTGCATGGGGTCGTTGATGACGTCGAGCGGGAGGTCCTCGACCTCGGGCAGGCCGAGCTCGTCGCCCTGGTAGACGTACAGCGAGCCGGGCAGGGCGGCGGAGAGCAGGGCGGCGGCCCGGGCCCGACGGCGCCCCGCGGCCAGGTCTGTCGGCGTGCCGAAGCGCTTGGCGGGGAAGGCGAACGCGCTGTCCTCGCGGCCGTAGCGCGTCACGGGGCGGGTCACGTCGTGGTTGGACAGGACCCACGTGGCGGGGGCGCCGACGGGGGCGTGCGCGTCGAGCGTCGTCTGGACGGACTCGCGCAACGACTTGGCGTCCCAGGGACGGGCCATGAAGTCGAAGTTGAACGCGGTGTGCATCTCGTCGGGGCGCAGGTACTGCGCGAACCGGGCACGGTCGGCGAGCCAGACCTCGCCCACCAGGACGCGCGGCTCGTCGTAGGACTCGGCGACGGCACGCCAGCCGCGGTAGATGTCGTGGATCTCGTCGCGGTCGACGTGGGGGTGCTCGCCCGGGCCGGGGTGGGCCGGGACCTCGGGGAGCGTCGCGTCCTTGACGAGCAGGGCGGCGGAGTCGATGCGGATGCCGGCGGCACCGCGGTCGAACCAGAAGCGCAGGATGTCCTCGTGCTCGCGCCGGACGTCGGGGTGGTTCCAGTTGAGGTCCGGCTGCTCGGGCGTGAACAGGTGCAGGTACCACTCGCCGGGCGTCCCGTCGGGGTTCGTGGTGCGGGTCCAGGTGGTGCCCTGGAAGTCGGAGACCCAGTGCGTGGGCATCTCGTCGCCGCCCGGGCCCTTGCCGGGGTGGAACCAGAAGCGCTCGCGCTCGGGCGATCCGGGGCCTGCGTCGAGCGCGGCCTGGAACCAGCGGTGCGCGGCCGAGACGTGGTTGGGCACGACGTCGACGATCGTGCGGATGCCCAGGTCGCGGGCCTCGGCGATGAGCTGTTCGGCCTCGGTGAGGGTGCCGAACTGCGGGTCGATCTCGCGGTAGTCCGCGACGTCGTAGCCGCCGTCGGCGAGCGGGGACAGGTACCAGGGGGTGAACCAGATCGCGTCGACGCCCAGGTCCCGCAGGTACGGCAGGTGCTGTCGCACGCCGGCCAGGTCTCCCGTGCCGTCGCCGTCGCCGTCCGCGAAGCTGCGCACGTACACCTGGTAGATGACTGCGTCCCGCCACCAGGTGGGGTCGGCCGTCGTTCGGGTCGAGTCGTCCTCGCGCACCGTGTCCTCGTCTTCCGTCCGTCCCGTTCAGCGATGAACGGGTGCTCTGCGTCGAGCGCGGCGTCCCGGGTGGGCGTGCCGCTGGACTCCTGATCCGTGGATCCGTCGTCTTGGGCATCAACGTAATCAGTCGACAGGTTACGCGCAAGAACTCGACAATAGCGTTATCGAAACGCGACCTTGTGCGGTAGGTAGGGCGACTCCTGAACGGCGCGCTGCTGAGTGCGGAGTTCTCGTGCGACTCGCCGGGCGTGTCCCGCAAGAACTCCGCACCCACGAGCAGCGCGGGGCACGACGAAGGGCGCCGCCCCGGGTTCCCCCAGGGCGGCGCCCTCTCGGTGCCGCGGTACCGCTCGCCTAGCGGGTACCGCTCGTGTTCAGCGGCGCGGTCGAGGCACGCACCACGAGCTCGGGCTCGAACAGCAGCTCGTCGCGCGACACGTCGGCCCCCGCGATCATGCTCGCAAGCAGGTCGACGGCCGCGCGCCCCATGGGCTCGATGGGCTGGCGGACGGTCGTGAGCGCGGGATCGGTCGAGTTCATGAGCGACGAGTCGTCGTAGCCGACGACCGACACGTCGGTCGGGACCTCCTTGCCCGCCCGGCGCACGGCCCGGATCGCGCCGAGCGCGAGCGGGTCGCTCGCGCACACGATCGCGGTGGCCCCTGCTTCGAGGAGCCGCACCGAGGCGGCCTGGCCGCTCTCGAGCGAGTACTGGCTGTGCTGGACGAGCGCCGGGTCGATGGTCACACCGTGGCGCGCGGCGAGCGCGTGCGCCGCCGCGAGCTTGCGCTCGGACGGGATGTGGTCGGCGGGGCCGAGCAGGAACCCGATCCGGCGGTGCCCCAGGGACAGGACGTGCCCGAGCGCCTGGTTCATGGCGACGACGTCGTCGCACGAGACCCGCGGGAAGTCGAGCGACTCGATCGAGGCGTTCATGAGGACCACGGGCAGGTTGCGCTCGGCCAGGCGCCGGTACGGCTCGTGGTCGGCCTCTCGCTGCGCGTAGAAGCCGCCTGCGAAGAGCACGCCCGAGACCTGCTGGCCGAGCAGCAGGTCGATGTACTCGGACTCGGTGATGCCGCCCGCGGTGCGCGTGCAGAGCACCGGCGTGAACCCCTGCTGGGCCAGCGCACCACCGATGACCTCGGCGAACGCGGGGAAGATGGGGTTCGCGAGCTCGGGGAGGACGAGGCCGACGAGCCGGCCTCTCTCACCGCGCAGCTTGGTGGGGCGCTCGTACCCGAGCACGTCGAGGGCCGTGAGGACGGAGTCGCGCGTCGCCTGGGAGACACCCGGCTTGCCGTTGAGCACGCGGCTGACCGTGGCCTCGCTGACGCCGACCTTCTTGGCCACCTCGGCAAGTCGTCTGGACATGCTGCTGACTATACGCAGCGCGCAAGCCGCTTGCGTTCACTTGCGCAACCGTGAGCGACCCTGCGGATCCTCTCGGTGCGGTCAGCGACCCCGCGTCACGGTGTGCCCCGCGTCGGTCAGCACGTCGGCGGCGGCCTGGACCGAGTCCTCGGGGACCAGCACGAGGTCCGCGTGGAACGTCGAGGCGACGAACACCGAGATGCTCGCCTCGGCGAGCGGCCCGACGATCGCCGCGAGCATGCCGGGCTTGCCCAGCCCGTGGGGGTCGCCGTAGAACCCTGCCCAGCGGTCGCCGCCGCCACCGAAGGGCGAGGCCTCGCGCAGGACCGTCAGTCCCTCGGGCGCACGCACGAGCGCGACCCACTCGTCGTCGTCGGGGAACGCGGCGTGGGGCTCGTGCGCGAGCGTGAAGAACGTGTCGAGGAGGCGCAGCTTCTGGGCGGGCATGCCCGCGAGCCTAGGGCGCGCCACCGACACGCAGATCGTCACGGCGGTCGTCGTGCAGTGCACAACAACCCGTGTGCGCGGCACACCGCGAGCGCCTCGCCGTGGTTAGGCTCGACGGGTGAGCGCCCCCACCCTCTCGCCCGGGCTCCTGCCCGCGCCCGTGAGCCTTCAGCCCGCCACCGGCACCTTTCCGCTGACCGACGGCACGCCCGTCCGCACGGACCCGGCCCTCGCGGCGGCCGCGCGCTGGTGGCGCCGAACCACCGAGGCCGCGTTCGGCGTGGACCTGCCGTTCCTCGTCGCTCCCGGCACCTCCGCCGTCCCGGCCACCTCGGCGTCCGACGGTCCGTATCCCGCCACCGGGACGCCCGACGACGCAGCCCGCCCGGGCGTGACCCTCGCCCTCGACGCGTCGCGCCCCGCGGGCGGCTACCGCCTCGAGATCACCCCGCAGGCCGTGCTGCTCACGGCTGCCGACGTGGCCGGTGCCCACGCGGGCGTCCAGACCCTGCGCCAGCTCGCGGGCCCGCAGGCCTACCGGACGGCTCCGACCGACGCGGCCCCCGAGGACCCGGCGAGCGCCGTCCGTCTGCCCGCCCTCACGATCGAGGACCGTCCGCGCTTCGGCTGGCGCGGGGTCCTGCTCGACGTCGCGCGGCACTTCCTGCCCCAGCGCGAGGTGCTGCGGTTCATCGACCTCGCGGCCGCGCACAAGCTCAACGTGGTCCAGCTCCACCTCACGGACGACCAGGGCTGGCGCATGCAGGTCCACCGCTACCCGCTCCTCACGGAGGTCGGCGGCTGGCGCACCGAGTCGAACGTCGGGACGTGGCGCACGGGGGTCTTCGACGGGCGCCCGCACGGCGGCTTCTACACCCAGGACGACCTGCGCGAGATCGTCGCCTACGCGCGTGAGCGGGGCGTCGTCGTCGTGCCGGAGATCGACGCTCCCGGGCACGTCGAGGCGGCCGTCGCGGCCTACCCGTTCCTCGGGACCCGCAAGACCCCGCACACGGTGCGCACCACGTGGGGCGTGAGCACCGAGGTGCTCGACCCGTCTGACGAGGCGCTCGAGTTCTTCACGAACGTGCTGGACGAGGTCTGCGACGTCTTCGACTCCCCCTGGATCGCGATCGGCGGCGACGAGGTCCCCACGACGCTGTGGCGCGAGAACCCCGCGATCGTGGCCCTCGCCGAGCAGCGCGGCCTCGCGGACGTCGCGGACCTCGCGGGCTGGTTCCTGGCCCGCCTGAGCGAGCACGTCACGGCCAGGGGACGCCGGGCGGTCGTGTGGGACGAGGGCTTCGGCGAGCAGCTCCCGCGTGACGTCGTCGTGACCGCGTGGCGCGGTTTCACGGTGGGAGCCCACGCGCTCGAGGCGGGCAACGACGTCGTCATGGCCCCCGAGCAGGTCGTCTACCTCGACCATCGCGCAGGCGACGGCGAGGACGAGCCCGTCCCCGTCGGCTTCCTCCGCACGGTCGAGGACGTCTACGCGTTCGACCCGTTCCCGGCCGAGGTCCTGGCGCAGCACCCGGGCCTCGACGCGGCGCCCGGACGCCTGCTGGGCGCCCAGGCCGAGGTGTGGTCGGAGCACCTCGACTCGCCGCGCCGCGTGGACTACGCGGCGTTCCCGCGCCTCGCGGCGTTCGCGGAGGTCGTCTGGAGCCCGACGGCGGAGCGCACCCCGGGCGCTCCTGCCTCGGCCGAGTTCCTCGCGCGGCTCGAGCACGACCACCTGCCGCGCCTCGACGCGGCGGGGGTCGAGTACCGTCCGCTCGACGGGCCGAAGCCCTGGCAGCAGCGCCCCGGCGTGCACGGGTTCCTGCGCCACCTCGACCAGGAGATGGCTGCGGGCGGCTGGGCCGGCGTGGGCGGCTGGGTCGAGGGACGCGACGCGAGCTCGGAGGGGCAGGCATGAGCGCGGCACAGGCGTCGGCGGGCACTCAGGGCAAGGGTGAGCCCGGCGAGGGCGAGCCCGGCGAGGGCGAGCCCGGCACCGGCGTGACGCTCGTCGTCCGCGGGGCGCGGCTCACGGCCCCGGGCGGGCTGACCGCACCGGTCGACCTGCTGGTCGCCGGAGACGTGATCGACGACGTCGTCCCGGCGGGCAGCGTGCCCGTCCCCGCGGGGGCGCTCGTGATCGAGGCCGCGGGCCGCATCGCGTTCCCCGGCTTCGTCGACGCCCACGTGCACGGCGAGGCCGCAGTCCTGGACCCGGACGTGCAGCTCGCGATGCTGCGCCAGGGTGTCACGAGCATCGTCGTGGGGCAGGACGGCGTCTCCTACGCCCCCTCCGCGCGGCAGCCCGTCGCGGACGGGACCCCCGACGCGCACACCTGGGCCACGGGGTACTTCAGCGCGATCAACGGCGAGCACCCCACGTTCCGTGGCGGCTCGGTCGCCGACCTGCTCGCGACGTACGAGGGCACCACTCCCCTCAACGTCGCCTACCTCGTCCCGCACGGCACGCTGCGCTACGCGGTCCTGGGCGGCGCGGCCCGGGCCACGACCCCCGAGGAGACGGGCCGCATGGTCGCCCTGCTGCGCGAGGCCCTCGACGACGGCGCGTGCGGCATGTCCACCGGGCTCGAGTACGCGCCGGCCTCGAACGCGACCGACGACGAGCTGGTCGCGCTGACCCGCGTCCTCGCCGAGCGCGACCTGCCGCACGTGAGCCACATGCGCGGCTACGAGGACAAGGCCGGGACCGCGATGGCCGAGCTCGTCCGGGTCGCCCGGGCGTCGGGCGTCGCGACCCACGTCTCGCACTACCACGGGCCCGCGGACGAGCTCGTCGGCTACGTCGAGGACGCGCACGCGGGCGGGCTCGACGTCACGTTCGACTCCTACCCGTACCTGCGCGGCTGCTCGATCCTCTCGATGGTCTCGCTGCCCACGTGGTTGCCCATCGCGGACCCGGACGCCACGGTCGCGATGCTCCAGGACCCCGACGTCGTCGCGCGCCTCCGAGCCGAGCACTTCCCCGGCCTCGCGGACCTCTGGGAGCGCGTGACCATGGCCGCCGTGCCCGGCGAGCTGCAGTGGAGCGAGGGCATGGCGCTGCTCGACGTCGCCGACCGGCTGGGCCTCGACCCCGTCGAGACGACGCTGCGAATCCTGGTCTCGACCCACCTGTGCGCGGGCTGCGTGTTCGCCCAGCCGCCGACCAACTCCCCCGAGTCGGTCCGGGCGCTGCTCCGGCACCCGGCGCAGATGGGAGGGTCGGACGCGATCTACCAGGGCGGTCGCCCCCACCCGCGCGGCTGGGGAGCGTTCGCGCGCTTCCTCGCCGAGCACGTGCGCACGCTCGGCGACTGGACGTGGCACGACGCCGAGCGGCACCTGTCCGCAGCGGCCGCCGAGCGCTTCGGGTTCGCCGACCGCGGGGTCCTGCGCCCCGGCGCACGCGCCGACGTCGTGCTGCTCGACCCCGAGACCGTGCAGGACGTCGCGACGTACGAGGACCCGCGCCGCCCCGCGACAGGGATCGACGACGTGCTCGTCGCGGGCGTGCCCGTGCTCGCGGGCGGGCAGCCCACCGGCGCGACCCCGGGGCGCGCGCTGCGCCCGACCGCCGCGGCGGCTCGCGCATGACGGCGACCGCGCGGGCCGCCGCTGCGCAGGGAGCCGCGAGCGCCGAGCAGGCTGGTCGAGCGGCCCCGGTGAGCCGGCCGGCGTCCCCCGCAGCGCAGGGCACCGCCGACTCCGCCCGGAACTCGTCCCAGTCGCTCCGCCGCGCCCTGACGATCCTCGACGCCCTGCGTCACGACGCGGCCCGCGGGTTGAGCCTCGTCGAGCTCGCGGACGTGCTGGGCACGCACAAGAGCACGGTCTCGCGCCTGCTGGCGCCGCTCGTCGAGGTCCACCTGGTCCGGCGCACCCCGACCGGACGGTTCGTGCTGGGTGCCGGGACGCTGCGGCTCGGCCAGGCCTACCTCGAGGGGCTCGACCTGCGCACGGTCGCGGAGCCCCACCTCGCGGACCTCATGCGGGCCTCGGGGGCCACGTGCCACCTCGTGGTGCGCGACGGCCTCGACGTCGTCTACATCGACAAGCAGGAGAACACCGCGGTCGTGCGCATGGCCTCGCGGATCGGGCACCGCATGCCGCTGTACTGCACGGGCGTCGGCAAGGCGATCCTCGCCGCGAGCGACGTCGACCTGCTCGAGTCCGTGCTCGAGCACCCGCTGTCGGCCGTGACCGCGCGGACGCTGACGGATCCCGACGCGCTGCGTGCCGAGCTCCGCACGGTCGCCCAGCGCGGCTACGCGATCGACGACCGTGAGAACGAGACCGAGGTGCGCTGCGTCGCGGCCGCCGTCGTCGACCACACGGAGACCGCGATCGGCGCGCTCTCCGTCTCCGCGCTCGCCTCGCACATGCCACCCGCCCGGGTGCGCGAGCTGGGCCCGCTCGTCGTGCAGGCCGCCCGTGCGGTCTCCGCCGGGATGGGCTCCGTGCGCTGCGGCTACGAACCCACCGGGAGGAACGCATGACCGACCCCACCCAGGCCGACCGCCCCACCCAGCCGTCCACCCGCGCGACCGTCCCTGCGGACCCGAGCGTCGTCGTCGGGCCCACGACCAAGGGCCTGCGGCTCGACGCCGAGCGGACCGTCGCGGACGTCCTCGCGGACTCCCCCCGCATCACCGACGACGCCTTCTCCTGGCCGCTGCTGACGCTCGACGACGCGGCCCTCGACCACAACGTGGCCCTCATGGCGCGGCTGTGCGCCGAGCACGGCGTCGAGCACGCGCCGCACGTCAAGACCGCGATGTCGCGCGGGCTCTACGCCCGCCAGGCGCGCGCCGGGGCGTGGGGCGCGACCGTCGCGAACCCCGCGCAGCTCCGCGTGGTGCGCACGTGGGGCGTCGAGCGCGTGTTCCTCGCGAACGAGCTCGTGGACCCGCGCGAGATCGCGTGGCTGCGCCGCGAGCTCGAGGCCTCGGTCGCCCCCGGCGGCACCCCGTTCGAGGTGTGGGT
Organism: Oerskovia sp. NPDC060338; assembly: GCF_042726295.1. NCBI lineage: Bacteria > Bacillati > Actinomycetota > Actinomycetes > Micrococcales > Cellulomonadaceae > Oerskovia > Oerskovia sp. NPDC060338. The sequence continues at coordinate 36,485 of NZ_JBHXCQ010000007.1, read as the reverse complement.
GTACGTCGACTCGATCGAGGGCGTCGGTCTGCTCTCGCGCGGCTTCGCGGGCGCGTCGGACGACGTGGTCGCGGGCCTCGGCGTGCTCGTCGAGATCGGTGTCCCGGGCGGCCGGACGGGCGTGCGGAGCACGGCCGACGCGCTGGGCCTCGCGCGGGCCGTGCGGGCCGCGGGCCTGCGACTGCCCGGGGTCGCCGGGTACGAGGGGTCGGCCGCGGGCGGCACCTCGCCCGAGGACCTGGCCAAGGTCGCGGCGTACTGCCGCGGCCTGCGCGACGTCGCGGCGGCGTTCGTGCGCGAGGGCCTGGTCCCCGACGACGAGCCCGTGGTCGTGACCGCGGGCGGCAGCTCGTTCCTCGACGTCGTGCTCGCCGAGCTGCCCGGGCCGCTCACGGTCGTGGGCACCGGCGGCGGCACCGAGACCACCCGCGACGTGCGCGTCGTCGTGCGCTCGGGGGCCTACCTCACGCACGACCACGGGTTCTGCGCCCGCATGGACCCGTGGGACCGCATCCCGGGCGGCGAGCCCATGCACGCGGCCGCGGTCGTGTGGGGCCAGGTGCTCTCGGTCCCCGAGCCGGGCCTGGTGCTGTGCGGCGTGGGGCGGCGCGACGTGTCCTACGACATCGACCTGCCCACCGCGCTGTGGCTGCGCACGCTCGATGAGAACGGAGGTCTGCGCCCTGCGCACGACCTCGCGGGCGCGCGCGTCACGGGCCTCAACGACCAGCACCTGTACCTCACGGTCGACCCCGCACCCGCGGGCAGCGCCCCGGTCACGACGCAGATCCGGCCCGGCGACGTCGTCGGGTTCGGGATCTCGCACCCGTGCACGCTGTTCTCCACGTGGCGCGTGGCGGCCGTCGTGAGCGACGACGACCAGGTGGTCGACCTGGTCGGCACCGAGTTCTGACCCTGCACGTCCCGGACCGACCAGCACCACCCGCAAGTTCCCGAGAGAAAGAGGCACGATGAGCACCACCAAGTCCCCGATCAGCACCCCGCACGCGCCGGCACCGGCCCACACGTTCCACCAGGGCGTGCGCAAGGGCCCGTTCGTCCAGGTCTCGGGCCAGGGCCCGGTCGACCCCGCGACGAGCGAGTACCTGTTCCCCGGCGACGTCGCGGCGCAGACCACGCGGACCCTGGAGAACGTCAAGGCCATCGTCGAGGGCGCGGGCGCCACGTTCGACGACGTCATGATGCTCCGCGTGTACCTCACCAAGCGTGAGGACTTCTCCGTCATGAACGACGCGTACGGCGCGTTCGTCGAGGCCAACTGCCCGGGCGGCGTGCTGCCGGCCCGCACCACGGTCTTCACGGGGCTGCCCCGCGAGGAGATGCTGGTCGAGATCGACGCGTTCGCGATCACGGACTGACGCTCCCCCACCGTCGAGTGCGTGGTTCGGCTGCGACTCGCCGGGCGTGTCGCAGCCGAACCATGCACTCGACGGAACGCGTGCCGTGGGTGGGCGCGCCTAGCCTGGCCGGATGATCGAGACGCTCGCCATCGAGGGCTACCGCTCGCTGCGCCACCTCGTCCTGCCCCTCGGCCGGCTCACGGTCGTGACGGGTGCCAACGGGGCGGGCAAGTCGAGCCTGTACCGCTCGCTGCGCCTGCTCGCCGAGTGCGCGCTGGGCGGCGCGGTCGGGGCCCTGGCCCGCGAGGGCGGCCTGCCCTCGACGCTGTGGGCCGGGCCGGAGGTGATCGGCCGTGCCGTGCGCGCGGGCGTCCACCCCGTGCAGGGCACGGTCCGCAGCGGCCCGGTCGCGCTGCGCCTGGGCTTCGCGAGCGGCCCGGACCTCCTGCCCGACGGCGCCGCACCGGCGGGTGCGCCCCTCACGGGCGCGTACGGGTACGCGATCGACCTGGGGGGGCTGCCGCAGGACGGCGGGGCGTCGTTCGGCCTGGACCCGGAGATCAAGACCGAGGTCGTGTGGTCGGGTCCCGTGCTGCGCCCCGCGACGCTGGTCGCCGACCGCCACGGCCCGTCGGTCCGGCTGCGCGACGAGGACGGCTCGTGGCAGGTCTCCGGGCGACGCCTGCGGTCGTTCGACAGCATGCTCTCGGAGGTCGTGGACCCCGTAGGAGCCCCCGAGCTCCTGGTCGTGCGCGAGCGTCTGCGGTCCTGGCGCTTCTACGACCAGTTCCGCACCGACGCCCTGGCACCGGCGCGCGGCGCGCACGTCGGCACCCGGACCCCCGTCCTGGCGCACGACGGCGCCGACCTCGCCGCGGCGCTCGAGACGATCCGTGAGCTGGGGCTGGCCGACGAGCTGGACGCCGCGGTCGAGGACGCGTTCCCCGGGTCCACCGTGCGGGTCCGCGTGACGGACGACGGCCGGTTCTCGCTCGAGCTGCGCCAGCACGGCCTGCTGCGTCCCCTCGGCAGCGCCGAGCTGTCGGACGGCACGCTGCGGTACCTGCTGTGGGTCGCTGCGCTCCTCACGCCCCGGCCACCCGAGCTGCTCGTGCTCAACGAGCCCGAGACCAGCCTGCACCCCGAGCTGCTGCCCGCTCTCGGATCGTTGATCGCAAGGGCCGCGCAGCGCACGCAGGTCGTGGTCGTGACCCATTCGGGCGCACTCGTGCGGGCCATGGAGGAGGCGGCGGACGGCTCACGAGCATGGGCACCGTCAGCACCGTCGGCACCGAGCGACCGTTCGGCCGGGCGGACCGGCCGCACCGGTCGCACCGGTCGCACCGGTCGCACCGGTCCGCGCGGCCTCCCTGCGGCGCACGGGGCGCCCGGGCTGCCCGGGCTCGCCCACGTCGAGCTCGTCAAGGAGCTCGGCGAGACGACCGTCGCAGGCCGCGAGGGTCCGCTCGACGAGCCGCTGTGGCACTGGCCGAAGCGCTGAGTGCATGGTTCCGCAGCGACTCGCCGGGCGTGTCGCAGCCGAACCATGCACTCGAGCGGGTCCCGGGGGTCAGCGACGCGCAGACCCCAGGTACAGGCTCGTGACCGACGCCGCGAGCTCGGTCAACCTGCTCCCCGTACGCCCCAGGAGGTCGTCGAGGTCGATCGGCCCGGGGGCGATCGAGAACGCAGCCGTGATCCCGGCGGCCCGGGCCCGCTGAGCGGGCAGCAGGACCTGCCCCGCGAGCACCACGACCGGAGGTCGCCCGGGGGCCGCCGCGGCGAGCGTGCCGATCGCGTCGGCGACCTTGCCGTTGATCGACTGCGAGTCGAACGACCCCTCGCCCGTGAGCACCAGGTCCGCGTCGGCCACCGCCGCGGGCAGCCCGATGCTCTGCGCGACCAGCGTCGCCCCGTGCTCGAGCTCGGCGCCCAGGACCGCGACGAGCGCGGCGGGCACCCCGCCCGCGGCGCCCGCCCCCGAGAGCTCGTGGGTACGGATCCCCGTCTCGCGCTCCAGCAGGTCGGCCCATCGCACGAGCGCAGCGTCGAGGAACCTGACGTCCGACCCGCTCGCGCCCTTCTGCGGACCGAACACCGCCGCGGCTCCGCGCTCGCCCACGAGCGGGTTCGTGACGTCGACCGCCACACGCCAGCGCACCTCGCGGGCACGCGGGTGCAGCCCGTCGAGGTCGAGGCCCACGACGCGTGCGAGCCCCTCGCCGCCGTCGGGCACGAGCCTGCCCGCGAGCTCCCCGTCGGTCGAGGACGGGATGGTCGCCGGCTCGTGCGCGAGCAGCCGCGCCCCGAGCCCCGTGAGGAGGCCCGCTCCGCCGTCGGTCGACGCCGACCCGCCGAGGCACACGACGACCTCCTCGACGCCTGCGTCCAGGACCGCCGCGGCGACCGCGCCCGTGCCGCGCGTGTGCGCGTGCAAGGGCTGGAGGGCGACGTCGCTCACGTCGGGCAGGCCGCTCGCTGCCGCGAGCTCGACGACGCCGACCCGGCCGTCGGCCGAGACCCCGTAGCGGGCCGTGTGCGGCCGACCGATCGCGTCGACCGTGACGACCTCTCGTGCCGGCACGCCCCAGACCGCGAGGAGCGCGTCGAGCGTGCCCTCTCCACCGTCGGCCATGGGCAGCAGGGTGAGGACGGCGTCGGGCGCGGCGGCCAGGACACCGTCCGCGACGTGCCGCGCGACGGCCTCCGCGGTCGCGGAGCCCTTGAACGAGTCGGGTGCGATCACGACCCGCAGCGGCCGCGCCGCGCCGGGTGGGTCGAGGGGCCGGGAGGCGTCGGTGTTCGTCGTCGAAGGCACGTCCCGATCGTAGCCACGCGTCCTCAGGTCCGCTGGGCGGCCCGGGCCGCGACCGCGGCCTCGATCCGCGCCTGCGTGCGCGCCTCACGGCGCCGCCGTGCCCGGAGGACCCCGAGCACCAGGCCCACCAGCACGAGCAGCGACCCGAGCTGGACCCACGGCAGCGCCCACGCCCCGTAGGAGGTCATGGTGGGAGAGAGCGCCACGTCGACCACGTCGTCACCGACGACGAGCGGCGTCGTCGTCAGGTCGCCCGAGACCTTGCCGAGGGGCCAGACGCCGTCGAGCACCACGCTCCCGCCCGCCTCCTGACCCGGCAGGACCTCACGCTGGGCGGGGGCCACGACCTCGCGCGCGTTCCAGCCGAACAGGCCTGCGACCCCGGCCTGCGTGTCGGCACCGAGGCGCACGTTGCCCTCGTTCGCGACCGTGTACTCGACGCGCACCGAGCCGGGCGCGAACGGGTTCCAGCTCGGCTCGTACGTCGCACGGACGTCGGTGAGGGCGAGCGCCGGGGCGAGGTCGCCGGCCACGCGCAGGTGCAGGCGCGCGCCCACGCGGGTATCGAACGTGACGGTCGACCCGTCGCCCTCGGCGCGGGCCGGCGCGGCCACGACGCCGGCCGGGTGGTCACCGGGCGTCGCGTCGGCGGGCACGACGACCGTGAACGGGATCGTCGCCGACGACTCGGCCGCGATCTCGACGCGCTGGGTCGGGCCCGCGGTCTCGCCCTCGCCGAGCGTGATCCACGAGCCGCCGTCGGTCGGGGTGGTGCCGGCCGCGAGCAGGTCGAACTGCCCGTCCGCGGTCACGACGCCGTCGCTCGCGTACACGTCGAACGTCGCCGGGTGGTCGCTGAAGTTGGTCACCGTGACGTGCTCGACGGCCTGGCCCCCGGGGTCGACCGTCAGGCGGTAGGACACGCGCCCGTCGGGCCCCTCGGCGGTCGCGGGCTCGACGGCCCAGGTCGTGCGCGTGGCGGGCTCGTCGGAGGCCGTGGCGGCTGCGCGGCCTGCGACCGCAAGCACGGTGCCCGACGGCGCCGCACCGGTCGCGGAGACGGGTCCGGCCGCTGCGTGGGCACCGGGGGCGAGCAGGGCCGCGGCCGGCACCGCGAGAGCGCCCGTCAGCAGTGCGCCCACGAGGGCTGCGACGCCGGCGGTCCGGGTCAGGCGCTGACGTGCCGCCTGGTGAGCCGTGGCACGACGCGGACGGGCGGTGCGGCGAGAGGTGACGTTCATCGAGGAGCTCCGAGCGGGAAGAGTCGTGGCCCCGCGCCCACCGCGACCCGCGAGCGGGACGGACGGGGCGCCGTCGGGCAGGAGGACGGGCGTGGCCCGCGGGGAACCGACGACGCACGGTGCGTGACGCCGTCGGGCACGGACGGGCCGGGGAACGGGAAGAGGCCGCCGGGTCCCGGCGCGCCGGAGCGCACGCAGGACCCGACGGCTCCGTCGGCTGAGGACGGTCAGTCGACCGGGAAGAGCGAGACCGTCAGGGTGCCCGCGTAGTCGCCCTCACGGGTGTCCACGGGGACCTCGAGCGCCAGGTCTGCCGAGACCGTCGTGGTGCCCAGGCGGCTGTCCGAGGTCGCGGTCGCGAGCGTCGCCGGGGCCGCGAGGCCCTTGCCGCCGCCCAGGAGCGAGGCCACGGGCGAGCCCGCGCTCACGCCGTCCTTGGCCGAGACCAGACCGGGGGTCCAGCCGAGGTTCTGGGCCCGCAGCGTGCGGGGGCCCGAGGACAGGTCGCCCGACTGGCCGGAGACGGTCCAGCCGCCCGTGCCGACCGTGGCGGTCGCCCGCGAGTCGGTCACCGAGACCTCGGGGAGCCGGCCCGCGAAGCGCAGGCGGTCGCCCACGTTCTCGCCGCCCGTGAGCGCCACGCCCGCACCGAAGTCCGCGACGGACAGCGTGAGCTTGCCCTCGACCTCACCGGCCTCGGGGACGGTCGCGAGCAGCGGGATGCCGTCGGTGTCGTTCGCCGCCCACAGGGCGTTGGAGACGCGGCCGACGTCGGCGTTGTCGAGGTAGGCGCCACGCACCGGGTCGGTGCCGGTCGCGGCGGCCGCGAGGAGCTCCGAGCCCGGGCCCTTGGCGTACACGGGCACGAGGTGGTTGGTGTGCCCGCCGCTGTTCCAGCTGACCTGCGGGGCCGCGCCCTGGGCGCCCTGGATCGGGGTCCAGGCCGGGTTCGCCGCGGGACCGGAGAGGTAGCCGCACTCGTGGTCGGCCGTGATGACCACGAGGGTCTCGTCCCAGCTCGAGTTCTCCTCGACCCAGTCGACGACCGTCTCGATGGTCCGGTTGAAGTCGACCTGCTCCTCGACCGCACCCGCGGTGTTGTTGTCGTGCGAGGCCCAGTCGATCGCGCCGCCCTCGATCATCACGAAGAAGCCCTCGTCCGAGGCGTTGGACAGCACGTTGAGCGCTGCGTCCGTCATCTGCGGGAGCGAGGGGACGTTGTCGTTCTGGGGGGCCGAGAAGGGCACGTCGCCGGACTTCAGTGCGGTGCGGTCCGCCTGGAGCGTGCCGGCGACCTGCGCGGTGCCGAGCACGTGCGTGGGCGTGTCGCCCTCGGCGAGCGCGAGGAAGTCGTCCTTGGACTCGACCAGGTCGAACGCCGACTGACCGTCGACCAGCTTGTTCCACTCGGTCTCGCCGATGTAGCTGTAGCTGGGCTTCGCGAGCTTGTCGCCGTTGTCGTCGTACCAGGGGTTGCCCGCGCCGAAGATCACGTTCGCGCCCGAGTCCATCATGTCGGCCGCGATGTCGTGGTAGTTGTTGCGGTGCTCGTTGTGCGCCAGGTAGGACGCGGGCGTCGCGTGGGTCCACGGCACCGACGTGACGACACCGGTGGCCTTGCCCAGCTCGAGTGCGCGCTCGGCGACCGTCTTGAGGTCCTCGTGGTTCTCGTCCTGGCCGATCACGTTGTTGAGCGTCTTGACACCGGTCGCGAGGGTCGTGGCCGCGGCGGCGGAGTCGGTCGAGCTCTTGAGCGGTGCCGCGAAGCTGCTCCAGTTCTGGACCGGGTCGTACGTGTTGCCGAACTGGTAGGTGGACATCGCGAGGGCGACAGGGAACTCCTGGTACACCTGCGTACCGGCCTGGCCGGGGACGGGGGTCGAGACGCCGCCGGGCTTCACGGTGGTCTGGTAGGCCGTGCGGCCGTACTCGAACTGGCTGCCGAGGTCGACCTGGTTGAACCCCATCCCGTCACCGATGAGGTGGATGATGTTCTTCGGTCCGGGCGCCCCGGGGTCGGCGGACGGCGCGGCGAGCGCCGGCGTGGTCGAGGAGATCGCGATACCAGCAGCGAGGACGCCGGTCCCGGCGATCCGCAGCCACTTCATCGGTACACGTGAAGTCATGGTCTCTTCCCTGTCGAGGTCTGGTCCGGTCCGGAGTCGAGTTCCGGCCGGCACCTGAGAGCCAAGCGGGTCGAGGTGGCGCGACGGTGAACGGTGGGAGGCCGTGCGTGGACAGATGGGGTAAATGTCCGGCCGGGCCCCGGAGGTCCCGGCGGCCGGAGGTCCCGGGCCACGGAGGCACCGGGGCCCGTCAGGCGCTCAGCGAGGGGCAGGCAGGTCCGCGAACCGCACGAGCTGGCCCACCGCGCGCTCGGCGCGCTCGTCGAGCCACGGCATGGGGAACAGCTCGATCGTCCAGTCCTCCTTGGACGCGAACACGCCCGTGGGCACGATCAGGTCGCCCATGAAGGAGAACAGGGGCCGTAGCGCCTGGTCGATCACGAGGGTGTGACGCGCCGTGCCGCCCGTGGCCGCGAGCAGCACGGGCTTGTCGACCATCGCGAGCGAGTCGACGAGGTCGAAGAAGGACTTGAAGATCCCGGAGTAGGAGCCGCGGAACACGGGCGAGGCGACGACGAGCAGGTCGGCCTGCTCGACGGTCTTGAGCGCGAGCTCGAGCTCCTCGCTGCGCATGCCCACGACCGTCGCGGTCGCGACGTCCTGCGCGTGCTCGCGGACCTCGACGGTCCGGGCGTCGACGGCGACCCCCGCGGCAGTGAGGCGGGCGACGGTCTTGTCGAGCAGCAGGTCCGTCAGGGCACGCGTGGTCGAGGGGAAGCTCACGCCGCCCGCGACGGCCACGACGCTCAGCGGCCTGCGCTCGGTGCCCGACGGCTCGGTCTCCGCGCTCACGCCTCGCTCCCGTCGCGCGCCGGAAGGTGCTCCTGCGCGCCACGCAGCTTGTCGAGCAGCCCCTTGAGGGTCGCGAGCTCGTCGGTGTCGAGGGCCCCGCCCACGTAGGCGCTGATGGTCCGGACGTGCTTGCGCCCGATCTCCTTCTGGAGCCGCGCACCCTCCGGGGTGAGCCGGACGATCGTGCCGCGTGCGTCGTCGGGCGCGGGGACGCGTTCCACGAGGCCGCGCTGCTCGAGACGCTCGGCCATGCGGCTCAGCGAGGGCTGGCTGATGAGGACGTACTCGTTGAGGTCGCGGAGCCGGATCCCGCCCTGGGGGCACGTGGAGAGCGTGAAGAGCACGTCGTACTCGCGCATCGTGAGCTCCTCCCAGATGTCGTCGGCCTGGAAGCGGCGCATGAGGGCGACCTGGGTGCGGAAGAGCGACTCCCAGGTCTCGGCGGCCTCACGCGTGGTGGCTCGGTCGTGGACGGCGGGGAGGGCGGTGGTGGGGCTGGGCATGCGTCTCTCGATCCTGCGGGGTGCACCGGCCCGACGGCGCCGCCCGCCTCGTCGGCGCACGTCACCCGGGTAGATGCGTTCGTATGAACTCGAGCGGTACAACCGGCGGGACGGGAGGTGTATTCCGGACCCTCGGGTTCGACCGCTCCCTCCCCGGAAGGACCTACCTGCCGAGCCGGCGCTCGCGCTGGGAGTACGAGCGCAGGGCACGCAGGTAGTCGACCCGGCGGAAGCTGGGCCAGTACGCCTCGCAGAAGTAGAACTCCGCGTGCGCGCTCTGCCACAGCAGGAACCCGCCCAGCCGCTGCTCGCCCGACGTGCGGATCACCAGCTCGGGGTCAGGCTGGCCCTTGGTGTAGAGGTGCTCCTCGATGTGCTCGACGTCGAGGTTCTCCGCGAGCTCGGGGAGCGAGGCGCCGCGGTCGGCCTGCTCGCGCAGGTAGGAACGGACCGCGTCTGCGATCTCGTGGCGACCGCCGTAGCCGATCGCGACGTTGACCTGGAGGCCGTCGACCCCCGCGGTGCGTTCCTCGGCGTCGCGCAGCGCGGCCGCGAGGCGCTCGGGGAGGAGGTCGAGACGGCCCATGACGCGCAGGCGCCAGCGGCCGGTCTCCGCGAGGTCGCACACCGCGTCCTCGATGATGTCGAGCAGCGCGCTGAGCTCCTCGCGCGAGCGCGAGAGGTTGTCCGTGGACAGCATCCAGAGCGTGACGACCTCGATGCCGAGGTCCTCGCTCCAGGTGAGGAACTCGGCGATCTTGTCGGCACCGCGCCGGTGGCCGGTCGCGGCGGTCTCGCCGAACGACTTGGCCCAGCGCCGGTTGCCGTCGAGGATCACGCCCACGTGCCGGGGCATCGCCTCACGCGGCAGGGAGCTCGCCAGTCGTCGCTCGTACAGCCCGTAGAGCAGGTGGGGCATGCGCACGTGGGGTCCTTAGCGGTATGAAGGGAGTGGGCGATGGGACCGGCACGGCCGGAGCGCGTCGCACGGTGGGCACGAGCTGCGCGGCCGCAGGGTCTGGATCGAGCAGGTCGCCCGCCAAACGGTACCGGAGGCAACAGTCGATTTGTCCAGACGTCCGCCCTGCGAATCGCCTTTGCGCAGGATCTTCACAGTCCCCGTCAGCAACCTACGGTGACGTAACTTACGATGGCGTAGGTTGTTTCCTGAGCCGTTCACGTCGACTCACGTGCAGTCCCCGGGTCAGGGACGTCCCGCTCCCCCCGCCCGACGCCGAACGAGTAGGAGTCTCTCCGTGGCACGACCCTCCGAGCGCCCGTCCGTGGGCGACGCCGTCGAGAACGCGCCGGGTTCGCCCGGCGACGCCCAGCCGGACGATGCCGCGTCAGGTGATGTCCTGGCGGGCGCGGCCGCGAAGGCGGCCGACGTGCTCGACGCCGCCAAGCCCCGGCTGCGCGGCTGGATCCACGCCGGCACGTTCCCCGTGGCCCTCGTCGCGAGCATCGTCCTGGTGGCCCTCGCTCCCCCCGTCGCCGGCAAGGTCGCGTGCGCGATCTTCGGCCTGAGCGCCTGCCTGCTGTTCGGCACGAGCGCCGTCTACCACCGCGGCACCTGGTCACCCCGGGTCGCGGGGATCCTGCGCCGGGCCGACCACTCGAACATCTTCCTCATCATCGCGGGCACGTACACGCCGCTCGCGGTGCTGCTCCTGCCGAAGCAGACCGCGACGATCCTGCTGATCATCGTGTGGTCCGGGGCGCTGCTCGGTCTCGCGGCACGCATCATCTGGCTGGGCGCCCCGCGGTGGGTCTACGTCCCGATCTACGTCGCGCTCGGCTGGGTCGCGGTCGGCTACATGCCGCAGTTCTGGACCACGCCGGGCGGTCCCGCGATCGTGTGGCTCGTCGCGATCGGCGGCCTCGCCTACACGCTGGGTGCCGTGGTGTACGGGCTCAAGCGCCCCAACCCGAGCCCGCGGTGGTTCGGGTTCCACGAGATCTTCCACGTCCTGACGGTCGTGGGCTTCGGGTGCCACTACGCGGCGATCATGATCGCCGCCCTCAACGCCTAGCGCTGAGAGCCTCCGCCGGGTGCGAGGTGCGCTTCACGGATCGGCCGGTCCGCGACGCGCGCTCCGCACCCGGCGTTCTGCTACGGCTGGTCGGCAGCCGGCACGACGGCGTAGCGCCGGTTCGCGAGCGACGGGTTCGTCCGGCGTACCGCGGCCAGGGCCTCGGGGTCGATGTCGGCGGTGCGCAGTCCCGCTCGCTCGTCGAGCTCGAGCCCGACCTGACCGTCGGGCCCCACGAGCAGCGAGCGCCCGGTCACGCCCTTCCCGGCCTGCCCGACCGCGAGCACGACCGCCGTGTTCTCGATCGCCCGGGCGCGGGCCAGGGTGCGCCAGTGGTCGGCCTTGAGGTCGCCCGCGGCCCACGCGGCCGGGACGACCAGGACGTCGGCCCCGGCGTCGACCAGGCGGCGGGCCGCCTCGGGGAAGCGCAGGTCGTAGCAGGTCATGACGCCGAACGTCAGGCTGCCGACCCTCAGGACCGTCGGCGGCGCGTCTGCGGGCCCCGGCTCCAGGCGGTCCGACTCACGGTGCCCGAACGCGTCGTACAGGTGCACCTTGCGGTAGACACCGGACAGCCGCCCCTGAGCGTCGATCGCCACGACCGCGTTCACCGCGCGAGCAGGGCGCTCGGACGTCTCGGCCCCGGTGGAGACCGGCGTGCTGGTCGACGCGTCGCGTGCGACGCCCGACGGGTCGACGGCAGCGTCCGGGAGGCCCGACGGGTCCCGCACGGCTGTGCCGTCGGAGGGTGTCGAGCCGTGCGAGGACGACGTCCCACCGTGTCCCGCCACGCCGACCAGCGGCGCCCGTGAGCCCGGGATCGTCGTGCCCGCAATGACAGCGACCCCGGTCTCGCCCGCCCAGCGCTGGAGCGTCGTGACGAACGGGCCGTCGAGCGGCTCGGCGTGCTCGATCCCCACGCCGCGCGGATCGAAGCCCGACGCGTACTCGGGGAGCACCAGGAGGTCGGCGCGCAGCCGTTGCGCCTCGGCGAACGCCGAGCGCACCACGAGCAGGTTCGCCGCGTGGTCGTTCGAGACCTCGATCTGGGCGATCGTGACCCGGACCGGACCGTGCGGCGTCTGCGTCATGTCAGTCGCCGCCGCCGCCGGAGTCGCCACCGCTGGAGCCGGAGTCGCTGCCGCCGTTGCTCCCGGAGTCGCTCGCGCCCGCGTCGCCGCCGGCCGTGCCGGTCTCCGACGCGTCGTCCCGACGGTCCGGGTCGGTCGTCGTGGCCGTGGTGCTCGTCCCGGCCGCAGCGGCGCCGCCCGACGTCGCCGCTGCGCCCCCGTTGCCGGCACCCCGCTCGTCGTGGCGGACCTTGCGCAGCTGCTTGGTCAGCGACAGGAACAGGACCACGCACGCGAGGGCCACGGCGAAGATCGTGAGGAAGCCGGGAAGGCCCGGCGACACGTCCGTCGGCTCGAGCCCCGGTCGGAGCTCGTCGGTCGTCGGCGCGGGCGACGGCGTCGTCTCGGTGGTCACCCCGGCCGCCCAACCGGGGCCTCCGGCCAGGTGGGACGACAGATCGACCGCGAGCTGCGGCGTCGGGCTCATACGAGACCTTCCTCGGTGCGGATGCCGGCGAACAGGTCGTCCTCCGGGAGCGTGGTGGGGACGCGCGACTCGGCGAGCTCGAACTCCTCGAAGGGCCACACGTCGGCCTCGAGGTCGCGCGGGATCGCGAAGAAGAAGCCCTCGGGGTCGATCTGCGTCGCGTGCGCGATGAGCGCCGCGTCGCGCTGCGGGAAGTACGGGGCGACCTCGACGCGCGTCGTGACCTCGCGCTCGGGGATCTCGCGCGCGGCCCGCGACTCGACCCAGTCGCTGAACGGCGACTCGAGCCCCGCGTCCACGACGGCCTCGTGGATCGTGCGGATGCGGTTCATCGAGAAGTCGTGGTTGTAGTAGAGCTTGGCGGGCTCCCAAGCGGGCGCCCCGCCCTCGACCTGGTAGCGCTCCGGGTCGCCCGCCGCGTGGAACGCCTCGAACGCGACCTTGTGGCACATGATGTGGTCCGGGTGCGGGTAGCCGCCGCTCGGGTCGTACGTCGTGATCACGTGCGGACGGAACTCACGGACCAGCTCGACGAGCGGCGCCGCGGCCTCCTCGAGCGGCACGAGCGCGAAGCAGCCCTCGGGCAGCGGAGGCAACGGGTCGCCCTCCGGGAGTCCCGAGTCGACGAAGCCCAGCCAGCGGTGGCTCACGCCCAGCGCCTTGGCGGCCGCCGCCATCTCGGCGCGCCGCAGCTCGGCCATGCCCTCCGCGGTCGCAGGAAGCTCGCCGAAGCTCGGGTTGAGCACGTCGCCGCGCTCGCCGCCCGTGCAGCTCACGACGAGGACCTCGACGCCCTCCGCGGCGTAGCGGGCCGACGTCGCGGCACCCTTGCTCGACTCGTCGTCGGGGTGCGCGTGGACGGCCATGAGGCGCAGCGGTGCGCGGTCGACCGTCCCGGGCGCCGATCCTGCGGTGGGGCGCGCCGTCGATTCGGTCACAGGTCCTCCTGGGGGTACTTCGAGATGGAGAAGTTCAGAGACAATGATGACTCACGAGCAGGTAGTCCACCCAACCCTTGGACGTCGATCGACCATGACGAACAGCACGCCCCCGCTGGGAACTTCCCCGAACCCCGGGCCAGACGCCCTCGACGAGGACGAGAACCCGATCGGCCTCGCGCCGCGCAGCGAGGGCCCGCGGCCCCCCGCGGGACGCTACGGCCCCGAGCCCACGCCCCTCCGACGTCGCCTGGCCGCCGCCGGCATCGCCGCTGCCGCGCTCGTCGGGATCGGCATCACCGTCTGGATCGGGCTGGGGCAGGCCTCCACCCCGGTGCGTTACGACGACTTCGGCTTCAAGGTCGTCAGCTCCGAGCAGATCGACGTCACGTTCCAGGTCTCCATGGAGCCCGGCACCCAGGCCGAGTGCACCATCGACGCGTTGGCCGAGAGCTACGCCCAGGTCGGGACCGTCACGGTGGTCGTCGGGCCGAGCGACAAGCTCGAGGGGCGCTACACCGTGAGCGTCGCGACGTCCGAGCTCGCCACGACCGGGATCGTCGAGAGCTGCGTCGCGCTGCCCTGACGGCGAGCGTCCCTCCGGGGGCAGGTGTCCCGAGGGGCCAGGGGTGAGCTGCCCGGCCTCCCCTCGTCGCCACCGCGTGCGGACGCCGGGCACGAGCGCGAGCCCGGTCGTGGCTGTGCCGCGGACCGAGGTCCGGCGGCCGGCACGGGGTCGAAGCACGTCCGGGGCGCTGTCCGAGGACCTCCGTCGCACGACCTCGCACGAGGTCCTGGCACCTGCTCCGCAAGCAGTGCAAGGATGGGACCGCGGGCGGAGCCGCCCGCAACGGTTCGGAGGCGTCCCTCGACGGGTCGCGGGGCAGACCACGGAGGTCTGCCGGGGGCAGGGAACGGTGTGATGCAGCGGACATTTGGTATCCTGAGGGATTCACGCTGCCCCAGAAGCTTCAGGACCAGCGAAACCCGCCACGCGGCGTCGGTCACCGACCGGTGCCACCACCACGGGCAGGCAGCGGAGTCGCTCTCACCCGCACACACTGCCTCCCCCTGTGCGGCCGCGTCCACAGACGACGGCCGCCAGAACGCAAGGAAAGGAAGGAGCGAACCGTGACCGAGACCAGCGTCACCTGGCTGACCCAGGAGGCACACGACAGGCTTCAGGCCGAGTTGGCTCACCTGTCCGGTGCTGGCCGCACCGACATCGCCGAGCGCATCGCCGCCGCCCGCGACGAGGGCGACCTCAAGGAGAACGGCGGATACCACGCCGCCCGCGAGGAGCAGGCCAAGAACGAGGCGCGCATCCGCGAGCTCACCGCGAAGCTGCGCAACGTGCAGATCGGCACGCCCCCGGACGACGGCAAGGTCGAGCCCGGCATGGTCGTGACCGCGAACGTGGCAGGCGAGGAGATGTCCTTCCTGCTCGGCTCGCGCGAGATCGCCGGCGGCACGGACATCCGGGTCTACTCCCCCACGTCCCCGATGGGCGCCGCGATCAACGGCACCTCGATCGGCGACAAGGTTTCCTACACGGCTCCCAACGGGAACGAGATCGCGGTCGAGATCCTCGCCGCCAAGCCGTTCCAGGCCTGACCCAGCGACACACCGGCGTCGCTGCTCCGGACGGAGTCGGCTCGACGCACCCACGACGGCCCGGGAACCCCAAGGTTCCCGGGCCGTCGTGCGTCCCCGGGGGGCGCGCCGCCGGACAGGAAACGCTCGACCCACCGGCACACCGGCACACGGCACGACGTGCCGGGGGCGACGCGGTCGCGGGGCGCGGGCCGGACCAGACGGCGCTGCCGACGGCCGGCCGCGTCGTCGTGCGCCGATCCGGCCCCTCCCGCCGCCTCCCTGCCCGCTCTCCGTCGAGATGCGGCTATCGGGGGTCGGCTCGGCGATTCGAGCCCCGATAGCCGCATCTCGATCCCCCTCGGGCCCGGTCCGCCAGTGCGGGCTGGGTGCGGGTCGGGCCAGGCAAACGCCCGCCAGGCCAGGCAAGCGCCCGACCGGCAAGGGTCCGACAGTTGTCCACAGGTACCGGGCACCGCCCCACAGCGACGTCCGGATCTGCGAACCTCTCCCCGTGCCCGCTGCTCCCGTCCCGCTGCCGCCCACCCCGTTCCTCGTGGCCGACGCCTACGCGGCCGGGTGCACGCGCGACCAGCTGCGCCACCCCGCGCTGCACACGCCGGTCCGCGGGGTCCGCATGGCGGCCGGGTCCGCGAACGACCTCGACGCACTCTGCCGCGCCGTCGCCCTGACCTTCCGGGCCGGGGACGTGTTCTCGCACCTCACGGCGGCCGCTCTCCTGGGGCTGCCCCTGCCTGCTCACCATCAGCCGACCGAGCGGTTGCACGTCTCCAGCAGCCCTGGGTCGCGCTCGCGCGACGCGGCGTTGCTCGTCGGGCACTCGGGAGTGCTCGCCCAGCAGACCTTCCGGCACCGAGGGCTTCCGGTGACCGTCCCCGCCCGCACCTGGTTGGACCTCGGCAGCATGACGGGCACGGACGCCGGAGACCGCCTGACGCGCGAGGAACTCGTCGTCCTGACCGACGCGGTCCTCGCGCTGCGTCACCCGGCCACCACCCGCGTCGCACTGGAGCGCGCGCTGTCCTGGTTCGTCGGCGGTCGCGGGCGGCGTGACCTGCGGACTGCGCTGTCTGCCGCCCGATCCTTCGTCGACTCGCCCATGGAGACGCGGGTCCGGCTCCTGCTGGTCGCCTCGGGCTTCCCGTGCCCGGTCGTCGGGGCGGACCTGCTCGCGGAGGACCAGTGGGTCGCGCGTCCAGACATGTGCTGGCCGCAGGCGCGCATCGCGATCGAGTACGACGGCGCACACCACTACTCGTCCCAGCACCAGATGCGCAGCGACGTCGCCCGCAGGGAGAACATCGAACGGCTCGGCTGGAGAGTGGTCGTCCTCTACTCGCACGACGTGCTCACCGCGTGGAAAGCGACCTGCGGGCGGTTGATCACCGCGTTCGGGGACCAGGGCGTGGACCTCGGTCGGCTCGCCGACGCTCCCGACACCCCTGTGCGCGCCCGCATCGTCGTCGCTCGGCGCTGACCGTCCCGTCGACCCGTCAGTCGGCGGTCGCCGGCTCGCCTCAGCCTCCGAGCGGTCACAGCACGCGCGCCAGCACCCGTCCAGCCCAGAAGCCGTGCGCCGACGCATGACCACCACCCGCGAGATGCGGCCATCGGGGGTCGAATCGGCATTTTGACCCCCGATAGCCGCATCTCGGCGTCGGGCGCCCCGGCCCCCTGGGCCTCAGCAGCCTGCGCTCCCCAGCAGGACCGCAGCGCCGCAGGTCGGGGCCGGAGCGCCGGAGACCGGCGCCGGGGGTCGAATCGGCAATTCGGCCCCCGTTAGCCGCACCTCGGCGTCGGGCACCCCGGCCCCAGGGCCCTCCCGCCGCCCCAGGGCCCTCCCGCCGCCCCAGGCCGCTCAGCCCGTCAGGACCCGGTACCCGGCTCCCCGCAGCTGCGCCACGAGCGCCTCGCAGTGCTCCTGCCCCTTGGTCTCGACCTGCATGCGCACCCAGGCCTCGCCGATCGCAAGGTGCACGTCGGTACGGTCGTGGTCGATGTGCATGATCGAACCGCCGACCCCCGCGATCACGTCGAGCATCTGCGCGAGCGCCCCGGGCCGGTCGTCGAGCAGGACCTGCATCTGCATGTACCGGCCCGCGGCCGCGAGCCCGTGCCGCAGCACGCGCAGCAGCACCAGCGGGTCGATGTTCCCCCCGGACAGGATCACCACGACAGGGCCTTCCCACCCTGTCGGGTCGGCCAGCAGCGCGGCCACCCCCGCGGCCCCCGCCGGCTCGACGACGAGCTTGGCCCGCTCGGTGATCATCAGCAGCGCCCGGGACAGCTCGTCCTCGGTCACGGTGCGCACCTCGGAACCGAGCTCGGACACGATCGAGAACGGCACGGGGCCCGGGGTGCCCACCGCGATGCCGTCGGCCATGGTCGAGCGGGCGAGCGACGTCGTCGGGACCCCTGCCGCGAGCGAGCCCGGGTACGCCGCGGCGCGCGCCGCCTGGACCCCCACGACCTTGACGTGCGGCGCGGCCTCGGCCATGGCCGCCGCGACGCCCGCGACCAGGCCGCCGCCGCCGAGCGGCATGACGACGGTGCGGACGTCGGGCACCTGCTCGAGGATCTCGAGCGCGAGCGTGCCCTGGCCCGCGACGACGTCGGGGTGGTCGAACGGGTGGATGAAGACCGCGCCCGTGCGCTCGGCCTCGGCCTTCGCGGCCGCGAGCGTCTCGTCGACGTCGACGCCGACGAGACGCACCTCGGCGCCGTACTCGCGCGTCGCGGCGACCTTGGGGAGCGCGGCGTCGACCGGCATGTAGACCACGGCCTGGATACCGAGCAGCCCCGCCGCGAACGCGACGCCCTGGGCGTGGTTCCCGGCGCTCGCCGCGACGACGCCGCGTGCCTTCTCCGCGGGGGTGAGCCGAGCCATGCGGATGTACGCGCCCCGGATCTTGAAGGAGCCGGCGCGCTGGAGGTTCTCGCACTTGAGGACCACGGGCACGCCGGCGACCTGGCTGATCGCGCGGCTCGTCTGGACGGGGGTCCGGTAGGCGACGCCGTCGAGCATGCGGGCGGCGTCGCGGATGCTGTCGAGGGTCACGGCGGGTTGAGCGAGGGTCACGCGTCCCCGCCCGTGCTCGTCCCGGTGCCCGACGGCGTCGCGCGCCCCGGGCGGGTGCGCCGGCGACCCGCGGTGGTCGAGGAGGCCGGGACCCTCTCGTCGTCCGCGAGGTCGGCCTCGGCGCGACGGATCATGACCGGCACCGCGGGCTTGCCACGGATGACGAGGGTGTCGTCGGTCCCGAGGTCGGGGAACTTGTCGTGCCCGTTGAAGTACAGGACCACGGTGTTGATCAGGGCGGCGAGCGGCACCGCGAACAGGGCGCCGACGATGCCCGCCGCGAACCCGCCCGCGGCGACCACGAGCAGCACCGCGACCGGGTGCAGCGAGACCGCGTGCCCCATGAGGAACGGCTGGAGCGCGTGGCTCTCGATCTGCTGGACCGCGAGCACGATGCCCAGCATGATGAGCGCCGCGACCCACCCGTTCGCGACCAGCACGACCAGCACGGCGACCGCGCCCGTCACGACCGCTCCGACGATCGGGATGAACGACCCGACGAACACGAGGATGCCGAGCGGCAGGGCGAGCGACGGCACGAAGAAGGCCGCACCGACACCGATACCGACGGCGTCGACGAGAGCGACGAGGATCTGCGTCCGGGCGTAGGCGGACAGCGTGACGATGCCGCGGCGCCCGGCCTGGTGGATCGTGAACCGCGAGCGCGCCGGGAACAGCCCCACGCACCAGGACCAGATGGTCCGTCCGTCGAGCAGGAAGAAGAACGTGCAGAACAGGGCGATCACGGCACCCGCGGCCACGTGGCCGACCGTCGTGGCCGCACCGAGCGCGCCCGACACGATGCTGTCCTGGCTCGAGCTGATGAAGCCCTCGAGCTCCTTCAGGTACCCGTTGATCTGCTCGACGCCGAGCCCGAACGGGCCGGCCTCCAGCCAGGCCATGAACTCGTTGAAGCCGTCGATCGCCTTGTCCTTGAGCTCGGCGATGCCGCTCACGATCGTGCTGCCGGCGACCGTGACGAGCCCGGCGACCACCGCGAGCAACCCGAGGAGGGCCGAGATCGAGGCCAGCCCGCGCGAGAAGCGCAGGTGCCGCTGGAGGAAGCTGCGGACCGGCGTGAGCAGGACCGTGAGGAGCAGCGCGATCGCGACCGGGACGACGATCACCTTGAACAACGCCGTGACGTAGAGGCTCGCGGCGACGAGCGCGCCGATCAGGAGGAGACGCCACGACCAGGCCGCGGCGGTCTGGATCGACGGCGGGACGGCCTCCGCACCGAACGGCTTGCCGCCCCGTGGGTTCGTCCCCGACGTGCCCGCCGACGCGACCGCACCTGCGGGGGCGGGCGACGCCGTCGGGCGGGGAGCGCCCGCCTGGGCCGCGCGCCCCTTGCGCGATGCCGCGCTCACGCGAGAGCCCGCGCGAGGTCCGCGATCAGGTCTGCTGCGTCCTCGATACCGACCGACAGGCGCACGAGGTCGTCGGGGACCTCGAGGGCCGAGCCCGCGACCGACGCGTGCGTCATGCGACCGGGGTGCTCGATCAGGGACTCGACACCGCCGAGAGACTCCGCGAGCGTGAACACCTGGGTGCGGGCGCAGACGGCGAGCGCCTTCTCCTCGCTCCCGGCGCGGAAGGACACCATGCCGCCGCACCCGCGCATCTGCCGCGTCGCGAGCTCGTGACCCGGGTGCGACGCCAGGCCCGGGTAGATGACCTGGGTCACCGCGGGGTGCGTCTCGAGGAACTCGGCGACCGCGGCCGCGTTGGCCGCGTGCCGGTCCATGCGCACCGCGAGCGTCTTGAGGCCGCGCAGCGTGAGCCACGCGTCGAACGGCCCGGCGACCGCCCCCGAGGAGTTCTGGTGGAAGCCGACCGCGTCGGCCAGGCCGCGCGTGCCCGCGGGCGAGACGAGGTCGCCCGGGAGCTCGGCGCCGTCCGCCACGACGAGCGCTCCCCCGACGACGTCGCTGTGCCCGCCGATGTACTTGGTCGTCGAGTGCACGACGACGTCCGCCCCCAGGGCGATGGGCTGCTGCAGGTAGGGCGTCGCGAAGGTGTTGTCGACCACGAGGGTCGCGCCGTGCTCGTGCGCGACCTGTGCGAGCGCCGCGATGTCGCTGATGCCGAGCAGCGGGTTGGTCGGGGTCTCGACCCACAGGACCTTGGTGCGCCCCGGCTGGACCGCGGCTCGCACGGCGTCGAGGTCGGTGAGGTCCACGGCCGTGTGCTCGATCCCCCACGGGCCGAAGACCCGGGCGACCAGGCGGTACGTGCCGCCGTACGCGTCGTCGGGCACCAGGACGTGGTCACCCGGGCGCAGCGTCGCCCGCAGGAGCGTGTCCTCCGCGGCGAGGCCCGAGGCGAACGCGAAGCCGCGCGCCTGCGCAGCCCCGGCAGGCGTCTCGACGGCGCCGAGCGCCTCCTCGAGCGCGGTGCGGGTCGGGTTCGCGGACCGGGAGTACTCGTACCCCCCGCGCAGACCGCCGACGCCGTCCTGCTTGTAGGTGGAGACCTGGTAGATCGGGGGCACGACGGCCCCCGTCGTCGCGTCCGGGTCCTGTCCCGCATGGATGGCGCGGGTCGCGAAGCCGGTGCTCGACCAGTCGGGGTGGGAGGGAGTGCTCGCGCTGCTCATCCTGTGAGCCTACGTGCCCTGACGGCGCGTGTTCCTGCCGAACACGACGGTTCTCGGAGAGCGGACGTGTGCATTTCACCCACGGCCGATCGGCAGGAGGCTCCCGGGGAACAGCGGGCGGCGACGAGGTGTTGCCCAGGTGTCGGCAACAGGTGGAGGTAAAGATGTTCGAGTCGTTGTTCGGGTCCTCGATGAAGACCCAGATGGTCGCGCCCGAGAAGGCGCTCGCCGGGCGGGACCAGCCCGTGCTCCCCGTGGCCCGCCCGCACACGGTCCTCGGGACCTCGATCACGGGCCCGTGGCCCGAGGGCACGCGCGTGCTGTACCTCGCGATGGGCTGTTTCTGGGGGGCCGAGGAGATCTTCTGGCAGGTGCCGGGTGTGATCTCGACGGCCGTCGGCTACATGGGTGGCACCACGCCGAACCCCACGTACGAGGAGGTCTGCACCGCGCGCACAGGGCACACCGAGACCGCGCTCGTGGCCTACGACCCGTCGGTCGTGAGCGAGGAGGAGCTCCTCAAGATCTTCTGGGAGCGCCACGACCCCACGCAGGGCTACCGGCAGGGCAACGACGTCGGCACCCAGTACCGCTCGGCGGTCTACTGGACGACGCCCGAGCAGGAGGCCGCGGTCCGCGAGACCGAGGCGCGGTACCAGAAGGTGCTGACCGCACGCGGGCTCGACCCCATCACCACGGAGGTCGCGCCGGCCGAGGGCCGCACGTTCTACTACGCCGAGGACTACCACCAGCAGTACCTCGACAAGAACCCCAACGGCTACCGCTGCCACGCGACGACGGGGATCCCGTTCCCCGACGCGGCGTGACGGTGGGCTGAGCGGCCTCGCCGGGCTGAACGGTCTCGCCGAGAAGTGAGTAGGTGCCCCTGATCCGGTCGGGAAACGGGGGCCCACAACCGTGTCGGGGCGGCGGGGCCCCCGGGGCGGGGGCGCGCCCCCCCCGCCCCCCAC
>NZ_JBHXCQ010000007.1:0-14843 GCF_042726295.1 Oerskovia sp. NPDC060338 | reverse complement strand
CCCCTGATCCGGTCGGATCAGGGGCACCTACTCACTTCTCGGCCGGTCTGGCCCTGCGTGCACGGGGCAAGCCGCCCCTCAGCCCCTCAGCAGGTCAGGCCCGACCCCGGCTCGACGCCCAGGATCGCCGTGATCTTCTCGTAGCGGGCGACGCGGCTCGCGACCGAGGCCGGGTTGCCCCCGGCGCACTCGAGCGCCCCGTTGAGCGAGTTGATCGTCTGGCCGAAACCCGCGCCGCCGATCATCGCCTCGTGCGAGGTCATGACGCCGGGACCGTTCTGCGTGTTCCAGTACCAGAGCGCGGTCTGCCACGCGATCGACGGGTCCTGCTCGACGAGCCACGGGTCGTTCAGCAGGTCGATCCCGAGAGCGTCCCCGGCCGCCTTGTAGTTGAAGTTCCAGCTGAACATGATCGGACCGCGACCGTAGTAGGCCTCCTGGCCCGCCGGGCACCCGAACGGCTGCGAGTAGTCGCACTTGATCCAGTAGTTCGCGGAGTTGATCTCCTTGACGTACCGCAGGCCCACCGACTCGAAGTCGGCGTGGGTCAGGAAGGCCGCCGCCTCCTGGGTCTTCATGGTGTCGGTCCCGGTGTTCGCGAACCTCGGGTACGCGGCCAGCGCGTCGACGAGCCCCTGGTAGGTGTAGAACGCGTCCCGCTGCGGGAAGATCGCGTCGAACTCGGCCTCGCTGATCACGAAGTCGGACTCGAGGCCGGTGCACGCCCCGGCGTCGGTCCACGCGCTCGTCGCCCCCGGGCTCTCGCGCTGCGTCCACCACCTCGCGACGAAGTTGCGGCCGTGGTGCGAGGCCGTCGCGCCGCCCAGGTAGGCCACGGACTCGTCCCACGCGCCGGCGCACGTGCTCGTGGGTGCTGCAGCCTCGTCGACCACCGCGACCTGCGCCGCGGCCGGCGCGGCCGCTGCCGTCGCGACGACCGCGCTCACGAGTCCTGCGGCCACGATCGCGACACCTCGGCGCACGCCCGAGGCAGTTCTTGTGCCAAACATCCAAGCCCCCTGTCTGCTCATCATCGAACACTTCGCCGCGGCATCTCGCCGCGGTGACAAGGTAGCGAGGCGGACAATTGGCAGCAACTCGAACAAACCGACCGATCGAGAGGTTTCGGCGCAACGGTCCGAGGTCCGGGCGGCCCCGGGGACAGGTCGCGCGTCACCCCCCTGACGTCGCCCGTCAGCGTCAGCCCCGCCGCACGCCACCCTCGGCGCGAGCCCCCGGCGCCAGCACCAGCCGGCACACCGCCTCGTTGCGGCACAGCACCCCGAGCCCGGCGGCCGCGGGCCCCCGCAGCGTCAGGACGACCGCCACGACGACGCACACACCGACCGTCGCACCGGCGACGACGTCGTGCGGGAAGTGGACGCCCTGCACCACGCGCGCCGCGCCCGTGACGACCGCGAGGACGACCGGCGCGACGACCATGACCCGGTGCGGCGGGAGGCGACGGGCGCGCCGGAACCTGAGCGCCGTCGTCGTGCCGAAGAGCGCGTCCGCGACCCCGCTGCGGGCGCGGCCCGTCGCGAGCGCCGTGAGGACCACGGCGGTCCCGAGCGCGAACGCGATGGTCGTGTGGTTGCTCGGGAACGACCAGTCGCCCGCCACGGGGCAGTGCGCGATCTCGATGAGCTCCCAGCAGCCGCGGGGCTGCTGGACGATCGTCTTGGCGACCTCGGACGTCGCGTACGCCAGCACGGCCCCCGCACCCCCGACGACGGCGGTCGCGACGGCCACGAGCCCCGCTCCGCGAGCCTGCCAGGCTGCCAGCACCCACAGCAGGGCGAGCACGATCACGCCTGCCTCGGCGACGAGCTCGACCCCTGGCAGGTCTGCGGTGCGGGCCGTCACCGCGAGGTAGAGGTCGGTGCTCGGACCCCGCAGGAGCAGCGGCGACGGAACGATCACAGCGGCCGCGAGCAGCCAGAGCAGGGCCAGGAGGTGGGGCGATCTGGGGGACTTCACCCCGGAATGGTACGGAGGTGAACGGGGGATGAACATCCGCCCACGGTCGGACCGGGCGACCTCCCGGCAACCCCCGCGCGGCCCTCACCCCGCCTTCACGAGCGCGGCCGTGGCATCGTGGGGCGCGTGACCGCAGCCCGCAGCGCCGCCCCTCCCGACACGGCTCTGCGCGTCGTCTGGCGGCTCCTCGCCGCGGCGCTCGTGTGCGGGTCGGCGGTCCTGCTGTTCGCGGTGCACGTCCGCCCGCTGGGCTACCTCCCGCTCGTCGCAGGCGTGGCGCTGGGGCTCGTGGTCGACCGGCGGCTCGGGCGCGACCTGCTCCTGATCGCGACGGGCATGACCATCATCAGCAGCATCCCGCTCGCTGCCGACCTGAGCGACGCCGGGATCGCACGCTTCGCCGTGGTGCTCTCGCTCGCCGTGCTCGTGCCGTGGGCCGTCTCGCGCTTCGTCTACCGCGACGACGCGATCAGGTTCCCCGTGCGCACGGGCAGGCGCTGGAACCGGACCCAGATCGTGTACCTGCTCGTCGTCCTGGTCGCGGGCTACCTGATCCTGCCCGCGTACTTCATCGGGTCGGGCTCGTACCAGAACTGGCCCCCGATCGAGACGCCGCAGGAGATCGCGCGGCTCTTCGTGGGTGTCA
Source organism: Oerskovia sp. NPDC060338 (assembly GCF_042726295.1). Taxonomy (NCBI): domain Bacteria; kingdom Bacillati; phylum Actinomycetota; class Actinomycetes; order Micrococcales; family Cellulomonadaceae; genus Oerskovia; species Oerskovia sp. NPDC060338. The sequence continues at coordinate 12,217 of NZ_JBHXCQ010000007.1, read as the reverse complement.
ACGCGGTGGGGATCTGGGACGAGCTCTTCTTCGTGTGCGTCGTGTTCGCGCTGCTGCGCCGCCACTTCGCGCTGTGGCCCGCGAACCTCCTGCAGGCGACCGTGTTCGTGTCGTTCCTGTGGGAGCTGGGCTACCGCAGCTGGGGTCCGCTCCTGACGATCCCGTTCGCGCTGGTCCAGGGCTGGATCTTCGCGCGCACCAAGTCGCTCACGTACGTGGTGTGCGTGCACCTGCTGTTCGACGCGATCGTGTTCGCGGTGCTGGTGCACGCGCACCACCCGGAGCTGTTCGACGTGTTCGTCACGGGTGGCCGCTGAGCCGCCCTGCGCGGCCCGCGCCGACGTCAGCGTCCCTTCTTGCGCCCCTTCATCGACTGCGACTTGCCGAGGCGCTTGGCGACAGACCTGCCGGACTTCTTGCCGCCGCTCGGGGCCTGCTTGGCGCCGCTGCGCGCGGCGGCGCTCGTGGCCCGGGCCCCCTTGGCACCTGCACCGCTCTTGCCGCCCGACGACGAACGCCCGTCCTTCTTCTTGCTCGCCTCGGGCGTGGGGGGCGTCGGGCCCGCCACGCCTCGCGAGCTGTTCGCGGTGCGCCCGCGCACGATACCGATGAACTCCTCGACGAGGTCCGTCTTGTCCTCGGTGACCCACCCCAGCGCGACCGGGGCCTCGGGGCCGTCGCCGAGCGTCCGGTACGTCAGGTCCTTGCGGTGGTGCAGCCGCGCGAGCGACTGCGGCACGACCAGCAGCCCGGTCCCCGCGGCGACCAGCTCGATCGCGTCGGCCGTCGTGGTCGGACGCTCGCGCGCAGGCTTGCCGGGCAGCGCGGGCCGGTCGTCGTCCGCGGCTGCGCCGTCGGAGGCCTCCGCCCAGCCCAGGACGTCGTCAAGCGGGTGCAGGAGCACCTCGTCGGCGAGGTCGGCCACGGTGAGCGCTTCGTCACTCTCGAGCGCTGCGAAGACGTGATCGCGGGGCACCACGACGACGGGCACCTCGGTGTACATCGCGATGTGGCTCAGGTCCTCGCTGCGCACGGGACGACGCAGGATCGCGACGTCCGCCCCGCCGTCGAGCAGGAGGGCCTCGACCTGCGCGGACGGCACCGCGAGCGCCTCGATGCGCACGTCGGGGACGCGGTCGATCCACGTCCGCACCCACTTGGACGGGGTGACGCCGGGGACGTAGGCCAGGCGGAAGCCGGGGGCCTGCGCGTCGGATACGTCCTCGGCCGGTTGCTCGGCCTCGTGCTCGGCGCTGCGCGCAGTCTCTTCCACCCGACAACACTAGCCGCCCCGGGACGAGGAACCGCGGCCGGGACCGATACCCTGGGACCATGAGCACCCCGCACTCCTCCCAGACCATGAAGCCCGCTACCGCGGCGAAGAAGCTCGGGGTGTACCTTCCCGCCACTCCCCAGGAGTTCCAGGAGGGGACCATCACGCGCGGCCAGCTCGAGGAGCTGGAGACCAACCCGCCCGAGTGGCTCGTCGAGCTCCGCCGCAACGGACCCCACCCGCGACCCGTCGTCGCCGGTCGCCTGAACATCTCGATCGCAGGCCTGGCCCGCGGCGGCGTCGAGGAAGCACTGACCACCGAGCAGATCAACGAGCTCCGTGAGGACCCGCCGGCGTGGCTCGAGCGCGAGCGCACCATCCAGGCCGAGGTCCGCGCCGAGGAGGAGCGCATCAAGGAGCGCGATCTCAAGAAGGCCAAGAAGGTCGCGCGCGCGAACCGCGAGGCCGAGCACAAGGCCGCGGCGGGCGAGTGACGCCTCGCGTCGTCTGAGCGGCCCGGAGGCAGCGGCTAGGAGGCGCCCCCGGCGCGGTCGGTATGACCGAGCGCGAGGCCGGGGGCCACACGGTCGCGCACGATCCGCTTGAGCACCGGGACCTCGGGGAAGCCCTTCTTCTCCTTGCGGTCCCACACGAGCTCGTCGCCCACGCGGACCTGGAAGATCCCACCCGTGCCGGGTACCAGCGCGACCTCGGTGAGCCGGGTCCCGAACGTCGTCAGCAGCTCCTGCGCGAGCCACGCCGCACGCAGCATCCAGTTGCACTGGGTGCAGTGCACGCTAGTTTGACTACATGACGAAACCCCAGGTGGTAGACGCGTACGCCCGTATCAGCGACGACAAGGAGGGTGACGCGGTAGGTGTCCAGAATCAACTGGTAGCCATCCGCAAGTGGTGCAGCAAGCGTGGCTACACGCTCGCAGACACGTACGTTGACAACAGCGTCAGCGCTACGTCAGGCAAGACCCGTCCGGAGTTCGAGGCTCTTCTGAGCCGCACGGAGCACCGTCCCGTAGTCGTCTGGCACACCGACCGCCTAGCCCGCGTCTCGCGGGACATGGAGCGCGTGCTAGATACGCAGATGTTGGTCTACTCCGTGCACGCCGGAGACCTTGACCTCTCGACCATCAACGGTCAGGCCATGGCTCGCATGGTTACCGCCATGGCGACGGCTGAGATTCAGACCAAGAGCGCACGCGCCCGACTCGCCAACGAAGCACGGGCAATCAAGGGACTCCCCTACTGGCGTCGTGCACCGTTCGGGCACACCAAGGACGGGCAGTTGGTAGAGGCTGAGGCCGCTCTCATCCGAAAGGCTGTGGAGCGCGTTCTTGAGGGTGGCTCCCTCGGGTCCATCGCGCGCGAGTGGACCGCAGCAGGCGTTCAGGGACCTCAGGGAGCACGGGAGTGGGACTCTCGGCGCGTGCGTACGGTGCTCCTCAACGAACGTCTCTACGGAGCACTCATCTTCAAGGGCGAGAAGATGCCAGAGAGCGCGATTGTGCCCATCGTGTCCGAGCAGGACTGGCAGGCTCTCAAGGGCTTCCTGACGGCTCCGGAGCGTGGCAAGGGAGGCGGACCCATCGCCAACCTCGGAACGTCCATCTACCGCTGTGGAACGTGCGACGACGGCACCGCAGTGCATGGCTCCGTTGCCCTCCTCGGTCCCCGTGGACGGCAGGAGTTGGTCAAGACCTACCGGTGCTCCAAGGGTCCGCACAACAGGTGGGTTCGCGAGTACGCGGATGGGTACGTGGTTGACCGCACGCTTGCTCTCCTCACCTCCTCGGATGCTCCGTCGCTCCTTGAGGACTCCTCAAAGGGCACGCAGGCCGCAGCAGAGGCCACGCGGCTCCGTGAGGAACTTGCCATGTGGAGGGCTGAGGCACGCTCCCTCGGGACCGCTGAGTATCTGGCGATCACGCGCCCCATCAAGGACGCTCTAGAGGCCGCCGAGGCTCAGATGCGCTCCACCAACCGTGCAGGCATCTTTGCCGGGCTTGTAGAGCCGGGAATGGGCCAGTGGACGGCACTCCTGGGACTCGCTGAGGCAGTGGAGCGCTGGGAGGCTCTGGACCTTGACCGCAAGCGCGCGATCATCGATGCAACGTGGATCATCACCTTGCTCCCCCGGACCCCGCAGGACCGTTGGACAGAGCAGAGCATCAAGGACGGCATCCGGCTAGAGCGTCGCTAGTCCGCACAGCGAGAAGGCCGCTGGGAGTATCTGACTCCTAGCGGCCTTTCTCATGTCCAGCCCCAGCATCACCCGTGCTGGACGGGTCCACACTACGTGCCTTTCTTCCATGTCTCAAATAGTGGACAGGCAAGACTGGCGGAATTCCAACGATCCTCTTCTATACACCTTGTAAACAATGCAAAGGCCGCACACTCAGAGAAGCCTGTGTGCTATACTTCTCTTATTAACCTCGGAGGGTTCGAGGGATTAAGAAAGGTACGAACTAAATTGCCAAGAGTATATGGACCACCGTCTAAACTGACGGTCGCACGTAGAGCATTGACTCGCCTACAGGGCGTATTTAACGGGCTAGAAGATAAGCACCGTCGAGAGCGTGAAAAGATCCTCGCAAAGATTGATGCAGCCTTTGATGAGGTCGCTGCCCTTGAGGCTGAGGAACGCCGCAACGAGGCAGCCCCAGAGGGCACCCACTGGGAGAAGATCAAGTGATCATTCTACCATTCCTCATCGCACTAGCAGCAACCCTCTCCGGAGCCATGCTCGGGGAGTTGACGGTAAAGACCGTTGCACGACTCCGGAAGTAGACACAAGAAACCCCCGGCGGGCAAATGGACAAAGCCGCCGGGGGTCTCGGGAGTGGAAACCGTTTTGTATGAAAATCCTCTTCCCGTGGGAAGAAACTACGCTCGAATGAGTGTCAATGCTAATTATAGCATTTAAACGGCTCCAAGATGGAGCAGAAGGTAAGACCGTAATGAGTATCGACCTATCCCCTGAGGGAATCGCAGCAGCGCAAGAGAGCGTTAAGGACTGGACAGAAGAGGACTTCGAGGAGATCAAACAGAAGACGGCTGGACCAATCGATGTGCACGCAGGTTCACGCGCAATCGAAATCAACACAGAGGCTAACGTTAAGTACGTAAAGGAAGCCTTTGCACGCATCGCACAGACTCGAAATGGTCTAGGTCCGGTTGACACTGTGTACGGAGAAGTCATCCGCCACATCGCCGGAGGTCGCATCATCAACTTTGATGACGAGTGGTACGTCTGGAATGGCACCATGTTCGAGAAGACGCCAGATAGGGCAGTCGAGATTGTTCTACTGGATGCATTCCAGAACTGGCTATTTGACTACTCATACACAGTGATGAGAGATGAGTACACCGACGACGGGATTCCCCTAGGTAAGGGTCCCGTGAAGATCAATCCGTATACGGCTCACGCGCAGGCTCTCAACTCTGACCGCACACGTAACGCAGTGCTCAAGCAACTCCGCATGCGTTGCACGGTAACTCAGGACTTCTGGGCAGCAGGAGACCGCTTCCTAGCCTTTGCAGACGGAACCGTCATTGATCGTGACGACGTGCTACGCAACAAGCGTCTAGTACCTCTCCACGCAGACCCGTCAATGGCAATTCGCCACACGCTACAGGCCAACTGGGAGCCGGACGCCAAGGCTCCGGTCTACAGCAAGTTCACAACCGGCAGCATCCCCGATACCGAACAGCGCGAGTGGCTAGAGGCTATGGCAGGCATCGCTCTACTCGGGTTGCCGGACCACAAGGCAGTTCCCTTGCTCCTTGGTCCTCCAAATGCCGGTAAGAGCCGCTACGCGTTCCTATGGCGAGAGATTGCAGGTGGGTACGGAGATGAGGCTCAGCAGAACTCCTTGCTCCGTGAGAAGACCTTCAACCGCGAGGAGTACCTATCCGGAGCACGCTGCCTAGTGCTCGATGAGCCATCACTCACCGGACAGGTTGATGGGCAGTTCGTCAAGATGTTCACCTCAGGTGTTCCATTCAAGGTGGAGCGCAAGGGCCGTGATCCTCTAGGCGGAAGGTTCATCGGGAAGTTGTTCATCACCTCGAACGACGACCTTCGACTAGGGACCATGGAGTCTGGGCTATCGGATCGTCTGGTAGTCGTGGACTTCCCCCACGGACACAAGGCAGGCTCCGCAGACTATGACCCTGACCTAGGCGAGAAGTTGAGCGCAGAGGCCAATGGAGTTGTTCAGGTGTGGCTCAAGGCCGCTCTAGAGTCTCTAACTACTCCGGTGAAGGTTCCTGTCTCCAACCTCGAAAGGCTCGCTGAGCGTGACTCTGAGGACTCCGTAGGAGCATGGTGGAGCGAGTCGATAGAGCGTGGCATCATTCGCTACGACCCTGAGCGCTATTGGGTGTCGAGAAGAGCGTTTGAGGACTACAACCGATACTGCGAGGTATCCGGGTTCGACAAGGAGAAGATGACAGTCATTGGATTTGGCAAGCGTCTCCGCAAGATCCTTGGTCTCAAGGAGTTTCCTAACATGACCATTAATGGCAAGTCAGAGCGCATCATCCCCGAATGGACGTACACCAAGTAACTAGTACGGGTTCAGTATGGGATTGAGTATTGGCCGGGATCGTTGGTATCTCAAGGCTCCCGGCCCCTACTCTTACTATTATTACTAGAATACTAGAAATAGTAGTAAGTAGGGGGCTACGCAGCACCACTTGCACCCAACGGCGGAGACGGGCAAAAAATACCCGTATTCGTGTATCGAGTAATGACAGGCTCACAGGAGCAAAGAACGACGTAGCGACTCCAACCAAGGAGCCTACTAATGGACAGTTACACAGCATGGATTGAAGCAGGTCTAGATGACCTAGAGGCCGCAGCCAACCAAGAGGGATGGTGGCCGATGCTACTCCGCAGGAAGTACGTAGACGGAGTGGCAAACAGAGAGCAGTGGGAAGCACTGCAAAGAGGAGAAGTAAAGTGAACAAGCAAGTAGTAACCGTTAGCATCGTCAGAGGTGCGCGTAACCCAGAGGTCGAAGAAGTACTTGCCTTTGATGTGCAGAGCATGTTGAGCAAGTACCCAGAGACCGCAGACATGACTCTTGCACAAGCCAAGGCCTGGATTAGGAAGGTAAGCAAGTGACCGGCATAACCACGGAGATTGAGCAGGTGCTTACCCTCCTAGGCTGGGATGTGGAGAAGGTCGCAAGCGTCAAGATCGAAGTAACGCGGGCAAGTGAGTTCGCACCGGATGGGCACACTGAACTCACGGAGTGCTGGAAGCACACGATACGGAACGTCACGGAGGCACAGAACACAGAGTGCATTCATGATGAATACCTAAAAGGCAAGTAACAATATAGACAGAGGCCCGGCATCTAAGGATGTCGGGCCTCTACTCATGTCCGCACATAGTGATGCATTGTTGGATACAATAGAACCTTACGTATGGAGATCTAATGAACTATCTAGCAATGCTACCTATCGGCATCACTCGCTATCGCGGCTTCAAGCCCGGTGCTATCCGAGACTCACAGGAGAAGTACCCCGCTGTCTGGGATATGGCCTGGACCATGGCCGACTACTGGGAGAGGCATGAGGAACTAGACCGCCTTATTGCCCTAGCCCTATACCCCGCTACTACATGGAGGTATGCCAGTGTCACAGCACAGCAGTAGGGGTGCAGGCTGGAAGGCCACACGCTTACGCATCCTTGAGCGTGATGCATACACATGCTGGATGTGTGGTGGTGAGGCTGACCAAGTAGACCACCGCCTAGCCAAGAGTAAAGGTGGAGCGGACACCGACGACAACCTCAGTGCTGCATGCGCTCGATGCAACAACAGCAAGAGCGATGCAGTCATGGTGCGCACTCCCTACTGGGATACCGAGTACCTAGCGAACATCGTTTAAGGGGCCTAGGGGGGCGGTACCCCCCGCCCCCTACCCCGATGACCTGGCGAACCTGTCAGGCCGTCCACGGCACCCCCAGCCTTTTTCTGAGGGGGTCGCTGCCTACCCCGCCCCCAGTGTCTTTACGCACGGAACGGGAAATTTTATTCGAGAGTTTGACCAAGAACGTATGAAGACCTTTACAGAAGCAACCCAGTTGTTCCTAGACGCCGCAGATTGGCTGACGGACGCTGACGCACCTGCCGTTGCAGGGCTTCAGCATGCAGCCGCAGCGCTGGACAAAGAATTTCAGAGTGCTGCCCTTGGGCAGTATCGCGCTATCTACACGTCCCTAGTCAAGCGCAAGCCGCAGGCGACGACAGTCGATCCGGTAGACGCAGCAATAGACGGACTCCGCAGCGATGACGGAGAAGGTTAAGGCCTGGCCTCCGCCTAGGTACTCAGGACCGCTCCGAGAAGACTTCACCACTGACGGTGACAAACTTCTAGCCCTCATCGATCTTGCCTACCGTCTGCCGGACGGCTCCCCCATCATTCTCGACCAATGGCAGCGTGACCTAGTGCGCGCTGTTCTTGAGACGTACCCTCCTGGACACCCCAAGGCCGGACAACTCCGCTACCGACAGGTCTTCATCTCCGTAGGCCGTCAGAACGGTAAGAGCGTCCTAGGAGCAATCTTCGCCATCTACGGACTCAGGAGGCAGGCCGGTGCCCTTGTCATCGGTCTAGCGTCCTCAGCCGAACAGGCAAACATCGTCTACTCACGCGTCCTCACCGCTCTCAAGTCGCACCCCTCCATGGCTAAGAGGTTCAACAAGACCACGGAGACAAGGGGTATCCGCTCTACCGATGGAAGCCGCTACATGGTCAAAGCCTCCAAGAGCGCAGCGGTTCAAGGTCTCGACATCTCCCTAGGTCTCGGAGACGAGTTGCACATCATGCCGCCGGAGTTGTGGTCGGACATGGTGTCCGGTCTCGGTGGACGACCAAACGGCATCATCATCGGCATCACGACAGCCGGAGACGACAACAGCACTCTCCTCAAAGACCTCTACCTCAAGGCGGAAGACGGCTCTGCCGGGGAGCAGTTCGGGTTCTTCATCTGGGAGGCTCCTGACGACCGTCTGCCGGAGGATGACGAGGAGTTCGGTCGATACATCTGTCTAGCCAACCCAGCGGTTGCTGAGGGCCGTCTCGACCTGGCAACGGTCATCTCTGACGTTCGCTCCCTGCCACCGGCTGACCAACTCCGCTACCGCATGAACCGCTTTGTGGCAGCCGTCTCCGTCTTCCTACCGCTCTACAAGTGGCAGGAACTAGAGGGCGACATCCCGCACTTTGACCGCCCTGTGTTCGCTTTCGACATGACGCCTGAGAAGGAGTGGTGCACCATCACTGCCTCTCAGTTGATCGACGGAGTTACCTACACCAAGGTCATTGCCTCCATCCCCAACGCGACACAGGCTCAGTTGGTACGCATTTGTGAGCAACTGTGGGAGCACTCCCCTGCCAAGTTCGTTGTCAACGGCAACGTGCTGGGGGGTCTCGGCGCGGAACTCGATAGACGCCGCTACCCCGTTGCCTTTGCTCGCTCAGGAGATGAGATGCAGTCTTCGGCTCACCTCTACAGTCTTGTCAGCACAGGGCGGCTCCGTCACGCCGGAGACCCGTTGCTCAACGTGCAGATACCGGCAGCCGTTCGAAAGAACGTGGGAGACCGCTTCAAGATCAGCAAGAAAGACTCTTCGACCAACATTGACGCGCTCTACGCAACGGCTTTCGGTTGCTATTACGCCGAATTGGAAGCCGAACAGCCAAGCATGATGTTCTTCTAACCAAAGTACGCACATTCCTAACTGCATTAATCTATAATATAGGGGAGGGCTTCGCGGCCCTCCCTTAATGCATTTAGGAATTACTTTGGGTATCTTTACACGAAAAGGCTTTGACGATTCAGAGACGCGTTCAGAGGGACCGGTAGAGCCGCAGGCTCCCGGTAGTGGTGTCATCCCCCCTGCACGTCCGTCAGCCCCTTTGCACGTCTCCCAAGAGCGTGCACTAGGCATCATCCCCGTATTCCGCTCCGTTCAAATCATCTCCTCCGCTGTCGGCTCCCTGACAGTCGATACGTGGAGAGGCACGGAGCCTACAAGTGCGCCCTCATGGATCAAGCGTCCTGACATGAAGATGACACGCTCACGCTTCCTTGCCCTCACCGCTACCTGCCTCTCAACGCAGGGGAACGCGTTCTGGCGCATCGTGCGCAACTCTCCGGTTGACCCCATCAACGCTCTAGTCGTTCTCAACCCCAATGAGGTAGTCGTCCACGAAGACGGCACCTTTGGTTGGCGAGACCAGATTCTCAAGGCCTGGGAAGTACAGCACTTGCAGTACATGCCCATTGCTGGACGTCTCCTAGGGCTGGGACCTATTCAGGCCGCTCAGTCGTCCCTACGCGGAGCAATCGACCTACGCGACTACGCCTCCGAGTGGTTCCAGATGGACCACGTTCCCTCAGGGGTCCTGACCACACCTCAGGCTCTAAACAACGGCCAGGCAAAGTCCTATGCGGAGCAGTGGGACGAGCGCGCTGGACGTGGCACAGCCGTCCTAGGCAATGACCTCAAGTACCAAGCAATCATGCTCTCCCCTGAGGATGCCCTTTGGATCGAGGCTCAACAGTTCAACGTCACAGACATTGCACGCCTCTTCGGTATCCCTCCTCACTTGCTCCTTGCAGTCGTAGAGGGCGGCTCCCAGACATACGCAAACATCGGACAGGCAGACCTCTCCTTTGTTCGTCACGGTCTCACAACCTACATCCGTGAGATTGAGGAAGCATTCTCCGCTCTGTTGCCACGCAACAACGAAGCGCGATTCAACCTAGACGCCCTATTGCGTTCAGACACCACCACTCGTTATGCAGCGCACTCACAAGCCATCACATCAGGCTTCCTCACCATCAACAAGGTACGTGCACTAGAGGGCCTATCGCCTCTGCCTGGCGGAGACGAAATTACTAAGCAAGCACCTAAGGAAACACCTAATGAACAACCTTGAGATTAGAGAGGCCAGACTTGAGCCAGTCAAGGAAAACGCAAACGAAATCTACGGACGTGCAGTCCCCTACGGAGTCGATACGAACGTTGGAGATTACAACGAGCGCATCGAACGTGGAGCAATTACTGACTCCGGAGACATCAAGTTCTTCTGGCAGCACCGAGAAGTTATCGGACGCGTCATCGAAACAGAAGACAAGGAAGATGGTTTCTACATCCGCGCCACTATCGCGGACACAGCCACAGGCCGTGACGCACTCGCCCTCTTGCGAGGCGGCGTCGTAGACAAGTTCTCGATTGGCTTTGTGCCCGTCGAATCACGCCAAGACGGCGAGACGGTCGTTCGTACAGCAATCAACCTCAAAGAGGTAAGCGCTGTGACGTTCCCTGCATATGCAGACGCGACCATTCAAGAGGTCCGCAAGGACCAATCCAATGAAACTAAGGAAGTAACTTCTATGACTGACAACACAGTCACCACAGAGGACCTTGCGGAAATCCGAGAAGGTCTAGACAACGTTGAGCGCTCCCTAGCACTCATCAACACCGACAAGAACACCGTCAACGCTGCACCAGAGTTCCGCGACGCCGGTTCCCTTCTAAAGGCTCTTGTATCCGGCGACGAGCGCGCAGAGCGTGCCTACACCGGTGCTACTACAGCCGACTCAGGCTCCACGCTTAAGAATGGCTGGGTTGGAGACCTAACCCGCATCGTGGACGAGTCCACCACTCTTTACACCCTATTCAGCAAGGGCTCCCTTCCTGACGAGGGCAACCACGTTGAGTTCTCCGTTCTATCAAGCAACTCTGTTGCTGTCACAGGCCAGACCGCAGAAGGTGAGCCACTCACCGGACCTGGCAAGTTGACCTTCACCACCAAGACAGCACCTGTCTACACCCGTGGTGGATACGTCTCCCTCTCGCGTCAGCAGATCGAGCGCACTTCTATTTCAATCCTCAACCACACGCTCAACGCTCAGGCTAAGGCACTCGGTAAGGACTTGGAGAACGTCGTTCGTCAGGCTTTCGTTGCAGCAGTTGCAGCACGCTCCGGAGCAGCAGTCACCGTTGCAAGCAAGGTCAAGTGGGAAGACTGGCAGAGCGCCACTCTTGACGCGTCTATTGCTTTCAAGGCAGAGGGTCTATCCCTAGACGCTCTAATCGTCTCTACAGACGTCTTCAAGGCTCTTTCGGGCATCAAGGCATCTGACGGACGCCCAATCTTCGAGACCAACGGAGACGGGTCCAACACTGTTGGCGCAATCAAGGTCAAGACTCTAACCGGCCAAATCTTCAACGTCACGGTCGTACTTGACTCGCTCTCTGCTAGCGGCAAGGCAACGTTCGTCAACTTCGAGGCTCTACGCATCTTCACCAAGCCTGCCGTACGCCTACAGGACAACAACATCATCACTCTTACTGAGGACTTCGCCGTATACCAGTACATCGCAGTTGCTCCTGAACTCCCAACAGGAATCGTTCCAGTAACGATCACTGCCTAAGGAATCCGAACATGACGATTTCAGGGGCAGACCTCATCACCTACGCCAACGCAGCAGATGTTGACTTGGAGTACGCGGATGGGTGTGCAGAAGCCGCAATGGCTCTTGTAGATAACTTCATCTCGATTGGGTCTGTCCCTGAGTCGGTTCTCCGTCGCTCCTACCTAGTAGTTGCAGCGGAGATGTTCGAGCAGAGGAACGCCCCTAGCGGCATCCGACAGTTCGCCGGAGAGGGATACGACGGTGGAGGCATGCGCGTAGCGCGTGACCCCATGACAGGTGCGTATCCCATCCTCAGGCCGTTCCTGGCGGGAGGCTTCGCCTAATGGCAACCACTCCCCACGTACGGCTTAAGAACCTCCGCAAGGAGGTTATGGGGCTCTTCGCAGTTGAGGGTGTAGAGCGGGTCGGCGCGTCGATCCGGGGATAGAGGTCGAGGTCTTCCGATGATGGGAGTTCTGACACCGCCCA